>CAILAQ010000744.1 GCA_903832165.1 uncultured Bacteroidota bacterium
GGCAAAACGTCCGCCATCCAAAGGAACCAGAGGCCGGAGTTCCGGTGGAATAACCGGTACTACCTTAACAATCATCCATTCAGGATGATTAACAGCTTTAGATGCACGGAACGACTCAACAACCTGCAGGCGCTTTAAAGCTTCACTTTTGCGCTGCTGTGAAGACTCATTATCAGCACGGTGCCTTAAATCATAAGAAAGATCATCCAGATTGATCCGCTCCAACAATTTATACAAGGCATCAGCACCCATTCCGGCGATGAATTTCCTTGGATCAGTGTCATCCATCAGGTGATTTTCCTTTGGAAGTGACTCAATGATATCAAGATACTCCTCTTCACTCAGGAAATCATACAATTTAACACCGTCGGCTTCTTTAATACCGGCATTGATTACCACATACTTTTCATAGTAAATGATGGAATCAAGCTTTTTGGAAGGTAATCCAAGAAGGTAGCCGATTTTATTCGGAAGAGAGCGGAAATACCAGATATGTGCAACCGGCACAGTAAGGGAAATATGTCCCATACGTTCACGGCGCACTTTCTTTTCGGTTACTTCAACACCGCAACGGTCACAGATGATCCCCTTGTAGCGAATCCTCTTGTATTTTCCGCAGTGACATTCATAATCCTTAACCGGTCCGAAAATCCTTTCGCAAAACAATCCATCCCTCTCCGGCTTATAAGTCCGGTAGTTAATTGTTTCGGGCTTCAGCACTTCACCGCTTGACCGTTCCAGAATCTCTTCCGGAGAAGCCAGACCCAGGGCGATTTTGGTAAAATTGATTTTTACCTTAGTTTCTTTTCTGAACGCCATAATATATAGAGATCTATATTTAACAAACCTGAATTAAATCAACTTAACACTCAATCCCAGTCCGCGCAGTTCATGCAACAGAACATTCAGGGATTCAGGAATACCCGGCATCGGAAGCGGTTCGCCCTTAACAATTGCCTCATAGGCTTTTGCACGGCCGATAACATCATCCGATTTAACCGTTAGAATCTCCTGAAGGATATGAGCAGCTCCGAAAGCTTCGAGTGCCCAAACCTCCATCTCACCAAAACGCTGACCGCCGAACTGAGCTTTACCTCCAAGGGGCTGTTGCGTAATGAGTGAATAAGGTCCGATAGAACGTGCATGCATCTTATCCTCAACCATATGGCCAAGTTTAAGCATATATATGATTCCAACGGTTGCCGGCTGATCAAAACGATCACCAGTACCCCCGTCATACAAGTAGGTACGTCCAAACTTCGGAATTCCTGCCTTTTCAGTATAGGCTGAGATCTCATCGAGCGTTGCTCCATCGAAAATCGGACTCGCAAATGTTAATCCGAGTTCCTTTCCGGCCCAACCCAATACGGTCTCATAAATCTGCCCAAGGTTCATACGGGAAGGTACCCCCAGCGGATTCAGTACGATATCAACCGGTGTTCCGTCTTCCAGGAAAGGCATATCCTCCTGTCTTACGATCTTGGCAACAATACCCTTGTTTCCGTGGCGACCAGCCATTTTATCTCCAACGGTGAGCTTCCGTTTCTTGGCAATAGATACTTTGGCTAGCTGTACAATACCTGCGGGAAGTTCATCCCCAATGGTAACATTGTATTTCTTGCGTCGGTAATCACCTTCAAGTTCCTTGTACTTAATCAGAAAGTTCTGAAGAAGTTCCCTGATGGTATCATTTTTGTCTTTATCGGTAGTCCACTTGTTGGGATTAACCTGCATAAAGTCGATTGCCTGCAGAATTCTTAACGAAAACTTGGTTCCTTTCGATACAATGTCCTCATTCAGGTAGTTTTTCACTCCCTGTGAAGCTTTTCCATTGATCAGGTTAAAAAGTTTATCAACCAGGATATTGGTCAGATCATCAACCTGACGTTTGAATTCCTGTTCGAATTTATCGATAAGGGTTTTCTCTGCAGCACGGATCTTCCTGTCCTTCATACTCTTCGAGAAGAGTTTTTTGTCGATCACGATTCCATGGAGCGATGGTCCGGCTTTCAAACTGGCATCCTTAACATCTCCGGCTTTGTCACCGAAAATAGCACGGAGCAGTTTCTCTTCTGGTGAAGGATCTGATTCTCCCTTTGGCGTAATCTTGCCGATAAGAATATCACCCGGGCGGACCTCAGCCCCCACGCGGATCAATCCGTTCTCATCGAGGTTGCGCGTAGCTTCCTCGCTTACGTTTGGAATATCAGCAGTTAGTTCTTCAAGACCCCGTTTTGTATCGCGAACCTCTAACAGATATTCGTCGATATGAACCGAGCTGAAAAGATCTTCACGTACTACCCTCTCAGAGATTACAATAGCATCCTCAAAGTTGTAACCCTTCCAGGGCATGAAAGCAACCTTAAGATTTCGTCCCAAAGCCAGTTCTCCACCTTTTGTTGAATAACCATCAGTAAGGATCTGATCCTTAACAACACGGTCACCCTTACGCACAACCGGTTTAAGGTTGATGGTGGTATTCTGGTTCGTTTTATTGAATTTAGGAAGAATATAAGTTTTGACTTCATTGTCAAATCTTACGAACTTCTGATATTCATCACGGTCATATTTTACTACGATGCGCTCAGCATCAGCATATTCAATAATTCCATTCTCCTCAGCAGTATAATGAATACGGCTGTCCTGTATCACGTCACCTTCGATCCCTGTACCAACGATCGGTGCCTCGGGATTAACGAGCGGAACAGCCTGCCTCATCATGTTTGATCCCATAAGGGCACGGTTGGCATCATCATGTTCCAGGAACGGAATCAGGGAAGCGGCAATGGAGGCAATCTGGTTGGGAGCAACATCCATAAGATGTATCGTCTCCGGAGCAGCAATCGGAAAATCGCCTTCAAACCTTGATTTGATACGATTGTCAATGAATTTGCCGTCATCATTCAACCTGGCGTTGGCCTGAGCAATGATCTGTCCTTCCTCTTCCTCAGCAGTAAGATAGATAAGACCTTCATCCGTCAGATTTACCACTCCGGAATCCACCTTGCGGTATGGAGTCTCAATAAAGCCCAGCTCATTAACCTTGGCATAAACGCAAAGCGATGAAATAAGTCCGATGTTTGGTCCTTCAGGAGTTTCAATCGGGCAAAGGCGGCCATAATGAGTGTAGTGAACGTCACGAACCTCAAAACCGGCACGCTCTCTTGACAGACCTCCCGGTCCGAGTGCCGACATACGACGTTTATGGGTCATCTCAGCCAAAGGATTGGTCTGATCCATAAACTGTGAGAGGGCGTTAGTTCCGAAGAAGGAGTTAATAACAGATGAAAGGGTTTTGGAATTGATCAGGTCAATTGGGGTAAAAACCTCATTATCCCTGACATTCATACGTTCCCTGATGGTTCTTGACATGCGGGCGAGGCCGACGCCGAACTGGGCGTACAGCTGTTCACCGACGGTACGTACACGACGGTTGCTCAAATGGTCAATATCATCCACATCTGCCTTCGAGTTGATCAGTTGGATCAAATATTTAATAATGCTGATGATATCTTGCTTGGTCAGGATTTTTACATCCATTCCGATATCAAGGCCCAGTTTCTTGTTGATCCGGTAGCGGCCAACATCACCAAGGTCATAACGTTTATCGGAGAAGAATAATTTATCGATAACGTCCCTTGCGGTAGCATCATCCGGCGGGTCA
>CAILAQ010000745.1 GCA_903832165.1 uncultured Bacteroidota bacterium
CAAGTGGTTAGGCAAACCACCATGCCGGTTCCTTATGCCAATGAACAAAAAATGATGCCTATACCTAAAGAGCTGTCATTAAAAACTGAAGGACAGGTGTTCTTTCAGGAAACCTTTAATTGGAAAGATAATGCCAATCCTCGTGGCTGGGCATTGCCTGCCGGATATCAGAACGTAGAGGTTGGCGATACTTATGGGTTTAAATTTACCTGGCGTGCCGGAACCGATAGTATCCGTGGCCGGTATACTTTCCTTCCCGGACATATCTATTCCAAATCTCCGGAAGATGGTTATTTTGTTTTGCCGATGGATGAATATAACTACGTCGACGGAATTACCACCGCTCTCGGAAGTGTTTGTAATCTGCAATTACCGGAACTGGATTGCTCAACACATCCTACTGTTGTTTTAAAATTCAGGCAATATTTCAGGTGCAATCCTACCCCGAATATCAAAGTTTATGTCAGTAATGACCTGGGCGTACACTGGTCATCCTATAACATGGTTTACGAAACCAAAGTCAACAACTTTGCCAACAATCCGTTCCCGGAAATCAACATGAGCGATGTTGCCGGAGGCATGCCGCACGTATGGATCAAATTTGAATGGGGTGCAATGGCCAGATATTTCTGGTGTATTGATGATATCTCTTTGTCGGAAGCATACAATAATGAACTGCAGCTCGAAACCCCTTGGCTGAAAATGCAGGATCTGGAAGCAAACGATGATGAAGGCTTCATGTATATGATTCCTAATTCGCAGACAGATGCTGCCGGATTTGGCGGGTACACCTTCAGGGCAGGTTTCTGGAATGCCGGCCGAGATGACCAGGAATCCTGTTATCTGAATGCCGAGATATTTAAAAACGGCCTTTCTGTTTACAATCAGAATTCCACCAGGACTGCCGATATCTGGTCACTCCAGAAAGATACTTTTGAAATTCTCACCCCATCGATTCCATCGGGATATGGCAATTATGAAATGGTTTTAACAGCCAAGCAAAAAGGCACTGACGGATTGCCCACCAACAACGTGTACAGGGATACCTACTATGTTACAGATAGTGTTTACTCAGCATCCGACTGGGAATGGGAAACTTATGCCAGTACAGCGGGACACGGAAACAACGATGGTGACTACATGGGTATCGTTTATGATATCAACAAACCAACCGAGGTGAACTCGATTTCCTGTATGATCATGCAACGCAAGGACAACCCGAAAGCCAGTACCAAAGCAGGTTTTTCATTCCAGTATTGGTTATTCAAGTGGAGTCCCGAGGATCAGATCTATTCTGAAGTTCTCTATTCCGCAAGCACTGAAATTACTCAGGAAATGTTAAATACCTGGGTTACGGTACCCATGGAAAAAGATGGGGAATCTGAATTTATTGAGCCAGGCAGATATATCGCTGCCATACAGCAATACCATGGAGGCGGTTTGGCTCCTGATAATAACACCTACCGGTTTACTATCGGTTCCGATAAAAATCACCGGTACTCCGATGGTAAAACCGTTTACCGCCTTATTACGGGAGATGCCTGGTCCAATCTCGAAGACTTATCCATGATCCGTATGAATATCAATAGCACTGGTGCACCGAAAAATTCCGATGTAGTGTTCAATGTCGATATGACCATACCGATCGCCAACGGCTCATTCAAGCCTGCCTCTGATTTTGTGGATGTTTCCGGCACCATCAACAACTGGGGATCATCAGATCATTTCACTGATAGCAACGGTGATGGGATCTATACGCTGACAGTTCCTTCACTGAGCTGCTTCCAGAAGATTGAATACAAATACCGGATCAACGGCAACTGGAATACTTCGGAATTTCCATCAGGCGGACCGAACAGGGTATACCGCACATCGTTTTACAACATGATCAACGATGTTTATAACAACGGTAAAAGCCTGGGCATCAATGCCAACTCTCTGACCCCATCAATCAATGCTTACCCGAATCCATCCGAAGGACAGTTTACCTTAGCTGTAACCAACGCACAGGTAGTGGATCTGAACATTGCGGTAACCAACATTCAGGGCCAGACAGTTTATCAGAATCAGGTTAAATCCGTTTTGAACTATCAGGAAAACATCGACCTCAGCTCATTCGCCAAAGGAATGTACTTCCTGAAAGTGAACAATGAGGTGATGAAGCTGCTGGTTAAGTAGCGGCGTTCCGTATTAGAGCTGTCAGCACAAGAAAACAGCTGACAGCTCTAGCTTTATGCAGCTATTAATACTAAAGAAAAGCCCCTGGCAAAATTGTCAGGGGCTTTTTTGATAAAAAAAATGATAATTGTTTTGTATACGAAAATATATATCTTAGTTTTTCACTAACAAACACCAATTAACAACCTTCACTTATGAAAAAACTTACTCTGCTCCTTGTAATTTTCGGACTGTTTGCAGCAGTCCGAACACACGCTCAAACCCCCGGGACCAAGGGGAATGGTCAGGTTTTCTTCTCGGAAACCTTCGGCTGGGCAAATCCTGCAGACGATAAGGGCTGGACTGCCCCCGCCGGATATTATTTCATCGATAATCTTGACAACGGAACCAATTTTATCTGGTGGCCTCCTACTGAAGGGTTTTATACAAAGTACACTCAGGATCCTCCACTTAATTCGACTACAAAGGATAACGGGTTTATGGCGAACTTCATCGAACAGTTCAACTGGCAAAGCGGTGTGCTGACAACAACTCCTGTTGACAATGCACTTGGCTTCCCCACTCTGAACTGCAGCACCCACTCCTCAGTTATAGTTCGTTATCAAACCCATTTTATGGCCTATTCCGTTGCACACATGTGGCTGGAAGTATCGGTCGACAACTGGGTTCACTCTGCCAACTATAATGTAAACTTCGCCTGTGGTCACAAGGACCGCCCGGCAGATAAACCTAAGGGTGAACCTGCCCTCCTTGAAATGAACATTTCCGATGTTGCAGCCGGCATGCCGGAAGTCAAGATTCGTTTGCACTGGCTCGATACTTACATGTATTATTGGGCATTTGATGATTTTACGGTATCTGAAGCCTATAACAACGACATGTCTGTGAATTATATAAAAATGGAGTGGGACGATGGCGATGATGCATCCAAAATGGCCTGGATTGCCAATATTCCGAAATCACAGCTGAATGCGGCCAGTGGATTCATGAACTTCGAGTCGGGCGCACTGAACTTCGGCGAATTTGACCAGGAAGCTGCCTACCTCGATGTTGATATTACCAAAAATGGCAACAGCGTATTCCATAAGACATCGACCCCGACAGACGTGAATGTTCTGTCTATTGATACTGCCAGAATTGCTGATAAATATGCACCAGCTGAATACGGGCACTATAAGGTTAACTGGGAATTCAAGCAGAAAGCTGCCGATGATAATACGGCCAATAACAAACGTGCAGTGCTGTTCAACGTAACCGACAGTGTTTATTCCCGTTCGGGCGCAGTAAATACACTTGGCTGGTCAATGAATAAGGAATCATACAACACTCCGGATGCTGAAGAAGTCAATCACTTCTGCGGATCTATCTTCCCGATATTCAATGATTGTGAAGTCAATTCGATCTCAGTCTTCATAACCGGAGGATTGGCTGATCCAATGCTGAACTATCATTTTTCAATCTTTTTTCAGCAGCCTGGCGAGGCTATCGAAGCTTCACCTGAAATCCTTGTTTCAGATAATAAGCAGCTGGATTCGGCCGACTTTAATACCTGGGTTACCATGCCTCTGAGTAAGGATGGAGAATCGGAATTCATGAAAAAAGGCGATAAAATTTATGCGGGTCTCACTTTCGACAATACCCACCCGAACTACCTTGACCGAAGAAATAACGGACTTGAAATCGGAACCGATAACACCGTTGGACTGACCGAATCTTCCACTGTAGCTATATACAGAGGAGGTTCCAGGACTGGAATTGGAGACTTTTTTGGCAAGCGAAACCTGATGATTCATCTGAATCTCAATGATCACGGCAACCGGATCGATGGTGTCGACCTGCGACCGGAAGCTGTCTCACTGAGCCAGAACTACCCGAACCCATTCAGGGGAACCACTAATATTGATTATGAGCTCACCAACGGATCAGAAGTGATCTTCCAGGTAATGGACCTCACCGGCCGTAAGGTTATGGAGGTTAATAACGGCATGATGCCAGCGGGCAAGCATACCTATAGCCTCTCGACCAGCAGCCTGGATGCAGGGGTTTATTTCTATACCCTGAGAGCAGGCGATTTTGTTCAAACCAAGCAAATGGTCATTGTTGATTAGGGCATTAATCTAAAAAATCCTTTTTCGAAAAACCCCGATATTGATTGTCGGGGTTTTTTTTATCTTTGCCGCTCAATCAGTTTGCCCAGATGGCGGAATTGGTAGACGCGCTGGTCTCAAACACCAGTAACAGCAATGTTGTGCCGGTTCGACCCCGGCTCTGGGTACAAAGTTAAGGCTCAAGGCGCAAGGCTCAAGTAAAGGCTCAAGAAATTGGGCCTTTTTTATTGGTTACGGGTGGAGCTGAAGGTGGCCGGAAATGAGAAGGAGAAGATTGATCCTTTTCCTTTTTCCGATTCAAGATATATCATCCCTCCAAGTTGGGACAGGATGCCTTTTGCGATTGATAGTCCCAGGCCGGTACCTTCGAAAGCCCTGGTATTAGAACCATCTTCCTGCATAAAATCTTTAAAGACTATCGTTTTCCCCTGTTGCGAAATGCCGATACCGGTATCTTTAACGCTGCAGTGAAGTTCATTTTCCATGATCTTGAATCGAACGGTAACGTTTCCCTCCTGAGTAAATTTTACCGCATTATCAATAAGGTGGCCCAAAACCTTTAATAACAGGTCTTTATCAGCATTTATTACGGTATCGGATTTAATATCATCCATCTCGACGGAAAAGCCAAGGTCCTTGACTTCACAAAGCGGCTTGAATTTCCCAATCACTTCATTAACAACAATATTCAACCAGAAATCGCGCTTTTTAATCTCCAGACTGCCGGAAGTTATAATGGAAATATCCATGAAATTATTGATGGTCCGTAATAGTCGGGCACTGCTCTGATTCATGATTTTCAGGTAAGTGTCCTTTTCTTCAGGCAGGGTTTCTGCATCCGCCAGAAGATTGCCGAATCCAAGAATGCCATTCAATGGAGTACGGATCTCGTGAGAGATATTGTTGAGAAACGAAGACTTCAGCCTATCACTTGCTTCGGCCTTTTCCTTCGCTTTCTTCAAATCGATATTATTCATCTCCAGTTCGTAGGTACGCTCCCTGACTTTATCTTCAAGAAGTTGATTCTGATCTCGCAGCTCCTTCTGCAGAAACCCTACATACAAAAGGTTTTTTATCCGAAGCCCAACTTCGATCAGGTCAAAAGGCTTCGCAAGAAAATCTGATGCTCCTCCGGAAAGGGCCTGCTGTTTGACTTCTTTGGTGGCATAAGCAGTAAGAACCAAAATCGGAAGGAATGTATTTGCCATTAATACTTTCTGGAGCTGTTCCATCACCTCGAAACCATCAATGTATGGCATTTGCAGATCAAGCAGGATGAGGTCAGGTTCGAATTCATTGAATATTTCAATAACCGTACGCGGATCCTTTGTCGTGCGTACATTCACATACCCTTCAAAAAGCAGATAGGACTCCAATACATCGATATTAGCCACCTGATCATCAACAATAAGGATCTTTGATCGCTGTAAGTTAATATTTATCATAACATTAGCTTTTCAGAATACTTTATTGCTATTATACTTAAATTATTTGTCGAAACCATCATCAAACCTTTCAAGATTAATTGAAATATCATAATTGACTATTGCAATCGTCAAATTGGATGGGAATTGTTTAGTATGTCTTTTGTTAAGTAAATCTTCTTACCTTTGCAGCCTCATTATAAATTACATAATAGATCATGGGAAAAGGAGATAAAAAAACCAAGCGCGGCAAATTATTCATGGGATCTTACGGGGTTTCAAGGCCAAAAAAATCTGATGCGAAACCGGTAGTAAAAGCCGAAGCAAAGTAGAAACGCATATTTGCGTTTATCGTAATTAAAAATGAATTCCAGCGAAGATAAACAGGCACAGTTCGATCGCCGGTATCTGCGAATGGCCCGGATATGGGCCGAGAATTCCTATTGTAATCGCCGGAAAGTAGGGGCATTGATCGTGAAAGAGCGCATGGTCATTTCGGATGGGTACAACGGCACCCCCACAGGTTTTGAAAATATTTGCGAAGATGAAACGGGAAGTACCAAAGCATATGTCCTTCATGCCGAAGCAAATGCAATTACAAAAGTTGCTCAGAGCAGCAACAGCTCTAAAGGGGCAACGCTCTATACCACAGCTTCACCCTGCCTGGAATGTGCAAAATTAATTATCCAGTCAGGAATCGTAAGGGTTGTATACGGTGAAGAATACCGTATTACCGATGGCCTTGATTTATTGAAAAGGGCCGGCATAAGCACCGTATTTCTGTCGGTTGAATAGAATTTTCAATCTCATGCCAGGTAAAAATTCCAGAATAGCTGTTTGGCTTCCATTAGTGATAGCCTGCTGTCTGGTAACAGGTATGTTTATCGGAATCCATTTCCGCAATGATTCCGGAAGGCAACGGCCCGCCAAAGTATTTAACCGTCAGGATAAACTCACCTCCATCCTTGACTTCATAGAAAGCAATTATGTGGATTCAGTCAGGATGGATTCCGTTGAAGAATCCATAATTCCCGTCGTTCTTGAACGGCTTGATCCCCACAGCATCTATATCCCTCCAAAGGAACTTGTCGAAGTTAACGAGACCTTACGTGGAAACTTTGATGGTATCGGCGTTCAGTTCAATATGCAAAACGACACCATCCTGGTTATTCAAACCATTAAAGGAGGTCCGTCGGAAAAAGCCGGAATTCTGGCCGGCGACAGGATCATCAGCGTTGATGGCACACCGGTTGCCGGGGTTAAAATGCCCGAAGACAGCATTGTCAGCCGGCTCAGGGGTGCAAAGAATTCCGAGGTGAAAGTGGGGATTTACCGCAAAAGAACCAGGGAAAAGCAGATATACAGCCTCAGGCGCGGAATCATTCCAGTATCAAGTATTGATGTAGGATATATGATTACTTCAGATATCGGCTATATCAAAATAAACACCTTCTCCCAAACCACCTATCCTGAATTTCAGGAGGTCCTGTCGAAGCTGAAACGCACAGGCTGTCATAAACTTATTATTGACCTTCGCGGAAACTCTGGCGGTATCATGGATCCGGCCATCAGGATAGCTGATGATTTTCTGGAAAAAGGAAAATTGATTGTCTATACTGAAGGCCATTCACGTGCCCGGGAAGAGTTCCGTGCAACACAGGAAGACAGTGGAGAGGACCTGGGATTAGCTATACTTATCGATGAAGGATCGGCTTCAGCTTCAGAAATAGTTGCCGGCGCCATCCAGGACAATGACCGTGGCTGGATTGTCGGACGCCGCTCATTCGGAAAAGGGCTGGTGCAGGAACAGGCAGTCATGAACGACGGATCGGCATTAAGGCTCACCACCGCAAGATATTATACCCCAACCGGGCGATCCATCCAGAAATCATACGCCAAGGGACTGAACGATTATTACCATGATATCTCCACTCGATACAAAAAGGGTGAATTTATGGTTGCCGACAGCATACATTTCATCGATAGCCTGAAATTCACCACCCCGGAAGGCAGAATCGTGTATGGCGGAGGCGGAATCATGCCCGACTATTTTGTACCCTATGACACAAGCGGCATCACCCCATTTTTCCTGAAAATCAACAATGCAAACCTGATCTACCGGTATGCCCTCACCTATTCCGATGTCCATCGCGATGAAATGTCAGCGTTTAACCGATTGGACGAGTTCGTAGATTATCTCGATTCAAAAGATGTTCTTGGTGCCTTTAAAACCCATATCGGATCTCTTGGATATAACCCGACAGCCGCCGACTGGAAAGAGTCCAAACTGATTATCCGTACCCAGCTTAAAGCATACATTGCCCGAAATTTCCTCGATAATGAAGGTTTTTATCCTATCATCCAGGCTATCGATAATACTTTGGGACAGGCCGTAGAAGTATTAAAGAAAAAGACCCCTTAAACCTTTCATCCTCAGTTCTGTCAAAAGAACAAACAATTTAAAGAGGATATCATGAAAATTAATATTTTGAGAAGTGCCAGTATTTTGACCGTGCTTCTGATGGCATCTGGAATTTTTTCCCTGGCATCAGCACAGCCAGGCAACAGGTTTCGGGGCGGTGAAAGACCAACGATGGCAGAACAGATGGATAAGCTGAAACTGACCGAAGTCCAGCAGAAACAGATGGATGAACTGAAGGCTAAACTTCAGGTGGAAGCCCTGAATATCAATAACCTGATCAAGGAAAAACAGGCTCATATCAAGACTTTGTTAGATATGGAAAACCGGGATGCAAATGACCTGGATAAAACCATTGATGTACTTTCGAACTTAAAAGGTGAGCTAATGAAAAAAGGTATTGCTCATCGCGATGCGGTAAAGAAGATTCTGACTCCCGAACAGATGAAAATGTGGGATGTCAAGGCCAAACAGCGTATGCAGGGCATGAGACACGGAATGCAGAGGATGGGCACATTAAGAGGTGCAGAAGGAAAAGAAGTTGAGGTTAATGGTGAAGAGGTTGAAGTGG
>CAILAQ010000746.1 GCA_903832165.1 uncultured Bacteroidota bacterium
AATCTGATTCGGATGCCAGGTCCTTGGACGAAATAAAATCATACCCAAACTGTATGTCGGCTTGCCTGAAGAATTCACCTTTGGTAAAATCTAATGGAATTTCCACCTGGGCAGACAAGAGATTGTCCAGTGATTCCAGTGTGGGGTTGGTTCCGATTCCAATCGGATTTGCAACTGTTTTGTATCGGTAATTTCTGGAAAATCCTGCTGAAAGCAATGGATAGAATCCTCCATATTGAACAAGTGCATTAATTCCCGGAGCGTGCTCATTGTAGAAATAGTTTGCTCCCCCTTCGAGGTGGACATTGTTCAGAATATTATCGGAAATAAGCGTAACACCGATTGATGAAAAACTTGGTTTAATATTCCAGCTGTGGACTTTTACCGCATGCTCAAGCTGCCGATAAAGTGTTATTTCGAATTTCCGACTGGGAATCTTACCGAGAATATCTCCTCCCTCTGCATCGAAATACTTGAAATCAAAAGGATTCAGCTTGTCCTGACGCGAAAAGTCGGATTCTGTGGCTGTTAGTGAATCGATAGGTGCCGACATGAGTTGGTAACCTCGTTTTCCGAAATCCGAGTAAATCAATCTCTTGTTAATGGGATCGATAGCCGGATTGTAAGCCCCGAACTTAGTGCTGGTCAACTGACGGATTTTGCCGTCGGATCTTGACAGTGAAAATATATTGTTGGTCCCCGTCACACCCGCGGAGAATAATATCGAATCCTGCATGACCACCAATTCACCGATAATCTGATTGTTATCCGGAGTCAATCGGGTCAGCTTGCCATCTGATATATTTTGACTTATTATTAACATATTGCCGTCTGATGTTCTGGCGGAACTTAGTATGCTTTTTCCATCTGTGTCCCACTTGGGGTAGGTATAATACAATTGATCCTCATTCGGTAAAGTATTGATTAGCTTGCCGGTCTGACTGTCGATGATTTTGATCAGGCATTTGCCGGTGGGATCAATTTCAACTACCACTACCTGTGTGCCATCCGGAGACAGGGCAGGGGAGAAATATCGCTGTTTGCTGGTGAGATACTTCTTTTTGCCAAGATCAGTTTGGTAGAGGACCACATCAGAATAATTTTCAGAGGAATATCTTTCATCCCAGGTAACTTCAGTCCAGGCGATTAGCTTCCCGGTTGCTGAGAAATACGGATCCTGCGTTATTCCAAGGTTGAATAATCTCTTTTCTTTATTATCGGGTGTAATGCGGTAAATTGCTCCCGGTTTTTGATAGCTTGTTTTGTAAACGAGTATACTCCCGTCGGGCTGTATGGCAGGGAATTGATAATCGGTGTATGTCCTGCTGATCGGGGTAATCCGCTTTGCAGGAGTTAACGGGGTCAGGCTGATTTGATCTTCACATTTCAATTTGTACTCGGCAAATGCCTTTTTGTAAAATTGTCCGGTAACGAGGTCGGTCTGTCCCCATAAGGAAAGCGCGAATGGATAAATAAAAACGCCGCTCAACAGGGTTGATGTGTTCAGAACTTCTTTCCAGAGTTCATTGCTGTAATTTTCCCTTCCATAACTGCACAACAAGTATCCCAGCTCATACACATTCGGCACCATATCGCGGAAGGAACCGTTGCGCGCTTTCATGTAACTGTATGGCTTTCCCTCGGCCAGTATGCTTTTGTATTGCTGCAGAAAATTAGGGATACGGCCTCTGCCTTGTTTTGTGAGTGCCGTTTCAGTAGCAACAGCATCACCTTCAAAATACCAGCCGGGAACAGTTAGATTGAGCAAAGTTCCCCAGCCTGTGTCACCGGTCAGCAGCCAGGCCAATTTGGTAAACCCCCGGCGACCATTAATGTACTGCAAGGCATGGCGATATTCGTGAAGAGAAAGGAGGTCGAGCCAGGGTAGGGTGCCCAGCGCAAATCCATCTTGAAGAGGGGTGGTATAGAATTCCGACCGGTAAGGTCCTATAGTTACATAACCGTTGGATATTATTCCACGATTATTCAGGATCAGATCGATCTTTTTGGTCTTCGGGCCAACGCTGGAAGTGTTGTTCTGATTGATATAACGGATATTGGAAGCCACTCTGGAGGCCTGCTCTTCCATCCCCGCCGGGAAAATAACCCTGACTGCAGAGTCATTGATCTGCTGCCATTTTATTCCGGGTCTGAACCTGCCAAATTCCTGTGAAAACGCCTGATCATTAGAGTTTAATAGCAAGGCAATTGTCAGCAGTACGCAAAATGCACCACTAAAAGCGAAACTGTCCGGTTTCATGCAGAATGGTTTAGTTATTCTGCTAAATTATTAAATCCCCCGATAAAACAGGTCGCGATCATTCATCAAAAACCCCCGGTTAAAACCGAGGGCTATTGATATCGTTCTTCAATTATCGATTTATCGAATTGTCAAATTAGCACATTAGCAAATTAGCACATTAGCACATTATGCGGTTTTGTACCATTTCTCCTGCTTGATTTGTCCATCAACGGAAACGATGATGAGCTTCATCGGAATCTGGCGGGCGCACTGCGACAGAGCCAGTTCTGCCATTTGCAATAATCCGCCGCAACACGGAACTTCCATGATCATCACCGTGAGCATATCGATCTGACTTTCGTCGATCAGTATTTTTAGTTTTTCCACATAAACTTCCCGGTTGGAGTCGAGTTTCGGACAGGCAATGGCCAGTGTTTTCCCTTGCAGAAAGGTTGGATGGAAACTGCCGAGACTGAAAGCAGTACAATCGGCCGCAAGCAACAGGTGTGATCCATGAAAATGACCGGCCCGGGGATTGATCAGGTGCATCTGAACCGGCCAGTGGGTGAGGGCAGAGGCCAGACTTCTTGCAGAGGGCATTTCGGCTACCGGAATCGGTGCAAAAACCTGGGTTTTCGACCCGGCACAACCGCATCCGCCGCCGCCTTCTTCCGCATGTCCGCCACCCTCATGATGACCGTGATGACCATGTTCATGATGGCCGTGGTGCTCTTTGTGCGCATGGTGTTCGTGGACCTGCTCTGCCTTGGCGGCTGCACCTTTTCCGAGTGGCAGGTTGTGAACTGCCGCCAGAACTTCATCCACATTGAAATCCAGTTTGTCCTGGTTCTCCAGCATGTATTTTACTCCCTGGCGCAGAAAATCCTTCTCTCCATGCTCTTTCAGATGGCCAAGATGGGCGATAATCGTGTTTTTGCCTTTGCTGATAATCTGCTGCATCACCTTAATTTCATCATAAGGCTCAGCTTCGCGCTCTTCAATGGTGATGGCACCTTCCGGACAGTGCCCTATGCAGGCACCAAGTCCGTCGCACATCAGATCGCTTACCAACCGCGCCTTTCCGTCAATAATCTGCAATGCTCCCTCGTGGCAGTTTGGTACGCATAATCCGCATCCGTTGCAAAGCTCTTCATCAATATTTATTATTTCCCTTTTCATGATCAAATATTTTTCTGTTTAGATATTGTCTTACTTTGCTACAAACCTATCCTCTTTTCTCGGAAAAAAATGTTACAATTGTTACAAATCTTCAATTATTATGGATTGGATAGAAAAGGCTTCACAATGTCCTATTTTAAAAGGGGTTGCCAATGATTTATTGCTGGAACTTTTTGAAAAATTGCAATTCCAGATTAAGTCTTATCAAAAGGATGATGTGCTTGCTATTCAGGGAGATGAGGTTAACCGACTGATGATTATTCTGCAAGGTTCAGCACGAGGCGAGATGACAGATTTCTCCGGGCACATTATTAAAATTGAAGATGTTGCGGCCCCTAAACCACTCGCCGGAGCATTTCTGTTTGGCAATGATAACAGGTTTCCGGTTGATGTTGTGGCTAATGAGCCGGTTAAGGTGCTGGTGATTTACCGCGATGAGTTTCTGAAGTTGCTACGTATGAATGAGACCATTCAGATGAATTACCTTAATCTCGTTGGCTCGAAGGCACAGTTCCTTTCCCGGAAAATTAAATTCCTTTCCTTTAAAACCATCAAAGGGAAAATTGCCCATTACCTGATCAGTTTGAAACAAGATGAGGGCGGAACCATCCATATACCGGCCAGCCAGCAGGAACTGGCCGATCTGTTCGGAGTGGCGCGGCCTTCTGTAGCACGTGCGTTGGGTGACCTTGAGCAGGAGGGATTAATCTTTTCCCAGAACAGGAATATCACGATACTGAATAAGCCGGGCCTGCTGAAATACTTTAATGAATAGGTGCTCGATTATTTCAGCAAATCATCAATAACTTTCTTGAACCTCGTTTTGTTTTCCTCATGGTTAGCACTGGCACCGGACGACAAAGTCGGTTTGCCCTTCATAGGAATAACCAGGAAAGTAGGAATATTCTGAACACCAAATAACCCGGCCAGTTCAGGCTCTTTATCAATGTTTATCTTGTAGATATATACTTTTCCTGCGTATTCGGAAGCCAGTTCTTCCAATGCCGGAGCAACTTTTTTGCAGGGCCCGCACCAATCAGCATAAAAATCAACAATGGCCGGCTTATCACCAGAT
>CAILAQ010000747.1 GCA_903832165.1 uncultured Bacteroidota bacterium
ACCAGTACATCCTCACCCTTGTAAGGACCTGTTTTTACGATATAATGGTTAACTGCTTTTGCACAGCCCATATTGCATCCGATCCAGCAACCATCCGGCGTTCCCTGCTGAAACCTTGATTTCCAAACCTCTGAATCAATCAGATAAGCATTCTTATGTGACCCATACTTATAATTCATCGTCGGCAGCAAATCGTAATCATTCATGACTTCCATGAGATGCGCTGTCCCTTTGGTCCTCATTTCGCACTGGGTATCATCAAGCTCCCTGATTTCCGCATTGAACCTTTTACCCCTTTCCATAATCGCCGGAAGGTCAACCACATTATTCAGATTGCCTTTAACCCCTCCTATTTTACATACCAATGCTTTTACCCTTTTATTCCTCAGAACAGCTCCGATACCTCCCCTGCCCGCCTGCTTCAGACGAATACGACCCTTTTTCTTATCCCAGAAGCTGAAATTCAGCATGCCCAGCCAGGAATGCTCGGCTGCCATACCCGTTGATATTACAGAGACATTATGCTTGCTCTCTTCACTGTCTGAATACATCTCCGTTAGAATCTCGCTAAGCAGGTGACTGTCCAATGGCTCCTCGGGCGCCTCCTCAATCCGAACGCTTCCGGTGGTTCCATCCAGAATAATGATGATATCCTTTGCAGCTTTTCCCTGCAGCTCAATCGCATCAAAACCGGAGAACTTGATAAAGGGTCCGAAATAACCGCCGGCATTACTGTCTGTCGCCGAATTACTTGCGGGAGATATTGTTACCACCAACGATTTACCCGTCCCTGAATACTGAGTGATGCCGGCAATCGGGCCGGATGATATAACAATCTCATTTTCCGGATCATCCCATTTTGTATCGGGTTTTGTAGCTTCCCATAGCAACTTCAGACCGTAACCCTTTCCTCCGATGAACTTTTCTTTCATCGCCAGCGGCACATCCTTAATTTTAAAAGTATTGTCCGAAATATTCAGATGCAATACCTTATCTGTATAACCCTTATCCAATGGAGTCACATCATACCTGAATTCAGAGAGCAGTACGTGTTTGCCGAGCATTTCCTTGATGTCCATATAGCTTGTCTGTTTGCTTTGTATCTGGACAAAAATAGCACTAAATCGGTCTGTAAACATCTATCATTTGATGATTTATATCATTATGCATGTTCATTCATATCGGTGTATTAATCAGATTCTTTCCCTATTTTTGATCTTTATTTACACTATGCAAGATCCTGTTACCCTCCTTTTCGAAGCCTACCCGTATGATGCCGAAAAAGTTCTGGCGTCCGCGTGCGGAGAAGCCTATGTGGCTGTCATGCTTGCCAGTGGCAGAATTGGCATTTGCTCAACGCTGGGAAGACCGATTGAAACCGACCCGCTCCTTTTAACCTCACCCGACTTAAATAACAGGGAGCACAGGATGCTGGTTACCGCATTTGCCAACGCCCATATTAATTATGAGCATAAGAATCTGGAATCCGGCGATATTTTTGAGCAGGTCGACTTTGCGACAAAAAAAAACACCGTGATGATCGGATA
>CAILAQ010000748.1 GCA_903832165.1 uncultured Bacteroidota bacterium
GATTTGTATTTCTGGCAATAATACCTGTTATCTGAACGTGCCTGGGTTCGTTGCTTTCTATTGCAATAGTTACTTCGCAGAATTCTCTGACTTCGCCTGCAAATATTTTATTGAGAAAGAAATAGAAGTCGGGTCTTGTGTTTTCTGAAAGAAAGAAAACAAAACGGCTGTTTATCAACTTTGATGATTCCTTATCAAGCATCTGGGCACCAAAGGTGTTTAAATCAATGATTTCTCCCGCCCTGGATAGGGTGAAGTGACTCGATAAGGCAAAATCGAAGATTTCCTTATATTTTTGGGCAGCAACCTCTGCATGGTCTTTTGCCAGAAGAAGTTCTTCGTTCACCAATTCCAATTCAATTTGATGAACCTCCAGTTCATGAATGAGTCTTAGCGTATCACCTTCATTCTTATCGAGTTGTTTGGATAGTTCCAACGAAAGTGAATGATCAGTGAGCGAAGGCGAAGTAGTCAGCATCTCTTCAGCCTTCTGGCGGATTTTTACTGGATCGCTGACATGTATTTTTTGCATTTTAATGAACCCGGACAACAATAGTAAAGATAGGTAAAAGTTGCGGGTTGTCGGGTGGCAATATTTGACAATAACAGGCTTATGAAGTTATAGATTTCAAAGACGAGATTCGAGGGCCAGTTTTGAATGATGAAATTACAAAATCAAGTAATGTCGATGATAGGGAAACCTGGCAACTGCTGAATTCCGTGGTAGGCGGCGGGGTTCCCGCCTTCGCGGGAATGACAACTCTTCGAGGGATACTTGATACCGGTCCCTCATCATTCAAAATTGGCTTTTGAATCTCTAACTTCATTATCTGCTTCTCCCGGCCTTCTTCAGCCTGATATTCTCCGTCTTATCGCCATACTTGAGTTCGAGCATATATATTGCGTCCGGATAGTTGGAGAGGTCGATCAGGAAATTCCCTTGCGAGATATCGTACCAGGCCATTTCCTGCAAGAGCTTTCCTTCGGGTGTGGTTAGCCGCGCCTTAACGGTTTGCGGTTCGTTAAAGGCCAGCATCAGTGTGGTGTTCAGTGTGGGGCGGTGCGGATAAACCAATACCATCGCATCCTGGAACGGGGTGAGGGGCCTGCTGGAGTCGATGGTGAAGCTCTGCCTGATCTCGCTTCCAAAGTCGCTGCCGAATGCCTTAATCAGCTTGCCATTCGGACTTGCCAGCTTAATATATCCCATGCCGGCTTTAGGATTTGCCCAGAATTCCAGCCCGTCGCCGGCGGTATCAGATACCAGTAACAGGTATTCGCCTTTTGGCAATGCAATGGTGTCTTTGGATTCGGTATTCGATTTAAGGTCTGCCTCTTTTTTCTGAAACCAGACTTTCCCGGTGGCGTCAGTTATTTTCCAGCCAGTCTGAGCAGTGTCTTTATTTGGTTTGCAAAAAAGAACGAATTTCTCCGGGTATATCGGCGGAGCAATAACGGTGGAGGCCATCTTGTTGTCACCGGTATATTCATCGGTCTTATTATTGGGTTTGCTGAGGGTAACGGTGAAGAGATCCTTTACTTTAGTGGTCTGAACCAATCCGGGAAGAGTGATTTCAATGATTTTCCCAAATTCAAGATTACCAGTCCAGTGGTAACCATTCTGCTTCTCACCTCCTGACCCATATTCAATACTCAAAGATTTCAGCGTGGCTGTTCCGTTGTTCTTCACAAGAATCCGTGGCTGATATCCCACCGGATTAAGGCGTGAGAAATTGTCGTCGGTTGATGGTGCAATGATGGCTTCAATGGCTGCATCATTGGCCGCCCGGGGCTTTTCGTACATCACGAGGAATGAGGAGAAAACATAATTTGCCGATGGTTTGCCCTTCTTAACTTTATAGGGCTGCATATCGATATTGATCTCATGCGTGGAGCCGGGTTTGACGAGGAAGTTATAGTTTTCCGGGTTTACCATGCATCCGGGGCACCAGTTTGCGCGGTCGTAGATCCAGGTGCCGGCCTGCGGATAAACAGGATTGGTTCCGCATTCCATCCAGATATCGCGGTGTTCCACGAGTTGATTATCAAAATAAATGTCCCTGTATTTCGAGCAGAATTCGGCACATCCGTCCTGATTGTCCTGGCCATGACCGGTTTGTATGATCCGGAGGCGCATCAGTCCGGTTTTCTCAGAAGCGGTAACCTTTTTTATATCCAGATATTTTTCGATGTCATTCGTCGAATCACCATATGGAAAGCTGCCGTTCCACATGGGCAGTACGGAGAGGATATTTGCCACCGGGGGACCGCTGACAAATTCGAACTTCACCGTGATCTTCCACCCGCAGGTAATGTTCGATTCATATCCGGAGTGGACATATTCT
The DNA here is from genome assembly GCA_903832165.1 of uncultured Bacteroidota bacterium. Classification (GTDB taxonomy): domain Bacteria; phylum Bacteroidota; class Bacteroidia; order Bacteroidales; family UBA12481; genus UBA12481. Next base: position 2,346 of record CAILAQ010000748.1, read on the forward strand.
ATGGTTGCCTGGTTCCGCAGCATGGAGGCGAATTCACTGATATCGGCCTTAAAGGTGAACGCCCATTTGGTACCGAAAAACCGTCCGTAAGGGGTGATCAGGCGCGCGATCTCATATTTAATTTCTTTTCCTGTTGCCGGATCCTTAGTTTTCAGATTTACATAATCGATATAGTCCCACTCGCCGCAGGAGAGACTATCGGGGCACTCGAAAGTTACGAGCAGGTTGACTTTGCGGACAAGCAGACCGGACTTTGGGAAATTCACTGTTGCAGGATAGGTATTTTCGCCTTTCGAAGGATCAGTAACTACTTTTATATGGTCGTGCGATAGTATTCGTGTTGTGTCCTGCGCATTGGCTATTGAGAATACGGCCATCGCGGTAATCGCAAGAACAGTGAATTTGACGTGGAGTTTTTTCATTGTATCTGGGATAATAATTGCTTTCCGGTTTGCTCAAAAGTAGCAGATATTTCTCCTGAAAAATGTGTTGAGGATTGCTTTGCCGAACTTGTTTGAAAACCCTAAAAAATTCTAACTTCGGAGATTAAACCAGAACTTTAAAATTAACTCTCTGAAATGAAAGACAGACAGACATTCAACCGGAGGAATTTCCTGAAAACAGGAATCGCAGGTGCTGCAGCTTTCACGATCATACCCCGTCATGTGATGGGTGGACCGGGATATACAGCTCCAAGCGATCAGCTGACAAAGGGAATCATCGGCGTTGGCGGCATGGGCCGCGGACATATTGATTATGAAGGCAAGCTGCTTGCTGTGTGTGATGTTGACCGTTTGCACATGGAACAGGCTATAAAGCAGGCCGGTGGCGGAGTGCAGGGGTATCATGATTTCCGTGAACTGCTCGCCAGACCTGATATTGATGTGGTGCATATTGCCACTCCACCGCACTGGCATGCCTTAATGGCCATTGCTGCGGCTGAAGCAGGAAAGGATATCTGGTGCGAAAAACCTATGACCCGCACTATCGGCGAAGGGATCAAAGTGGTAGAAGCAGTTAACCGTCATGGCCGGATGTTTCGTTTGAATACCTGGTTCCGGTTTAAGGATACTTTTTACGGTTTAGGAACTGATGTTAAGCCCCTGAAGAAGGTGATCGACAGTGGTGTGCTTGGCTGGCCGCTCAAAGTGACTGTCAGCGGAATTACCGGTTACGACTGGAAATTCTACTGGAGCGGCAAAACAAATCTGAAGCCGATGCCGGTTCCTGAAGAACTTGATTACGATATGTGGTTAGGGCCAGCCCCTTACAAGCCCTATAATCCAGAGCGGGTGCATTCAGTTTTCCGCGGATATTGGGATTATGATGGCGGCGGTTTGGGTGATATGGGTCAGCACTATCTTGACCCTGTTCAGTACATGCTGGGCAAGGACAACACTAGTCCGATCCTCGTTGAAGTTGATGCTCCACAGCAGCATCCTGATGCTTGCGGATCATGGAGAAGAATCGAATTTACCTATGCCGATGGCTGTAAAATCATTCTTGACGGCGAGAACCGCGATAAGAATGCAGCCTATATCGAAGGTCCGCTGGGTAAAATTTATAAAGGATTCAAGTCTGATATTCCTAATCTTCAGAGTTTCATTGAAACCTTGCCGGATCCGGAACCACAGATCATGACCTTTAGCGAAACGGTAAAAACACGCACCAAATTTGCCCTGAACGAAATGAACGGACATCGTTCCGCAACCATCGTAAACATGGGTATTGTTGCAGTACGCCTCGGACGCTCACTGAAATATGATCCTGTTAAGCAGGAATTCATTGATGATGAAGGTGCAAACCGGATGATCAATCAACCCATGCGAAGCCCGTGGTCTATCTAACTCAATGTGCTAATTTGCTAATTTGCTAATGTGCTAATTAAAAATGAAAACAATTAAGAATATAATATTAACGGTAATAGCGACAGCGCTGATGGGCCTTTCGGCGCAGGCGCAGGACGTTCGGCTGTTATCGACCAAAGTGGCCGATATTCTGGCCCAGATGCCGGCAAAGGACCTTGTTCAGCGCGATAAGGCTGTTCAGAACATGATACTGCTCGGAGATCAGGGAATTGCTGAAATCGCAAAACTGATTGTTCCTGCCGGGACAGGCGATGATACCAATGCCCGCTGTGCAATCAGTGCCCTTTCGCTGGTGCTTGGTCAGGATGCAAACCGTATTGAGGCCGACCGCCTGATGGTTTCCAATGCATTCATTAAAGCCATGGAACAGGCTACCGACAAGGACGTTAAATCGTTTTACATGTACCATCTGAAGTTCTTTGCCAATGGAGAGGCTGCAGAACCGGTAGCAAAATATCTGTCGGACGACTTCCTGGTTGAACCAGCTGCGGCTGTTTTGGTAGGTATGAAAAACCATCCGGGGATGAAAGCGTTAAAGATGGCTTTGCCGGAAATGAAAGGCAAGAGCCAGATCATTGTCGTAAAAGGGTTGGGCGATTATGGTGCGCTTTGTGCCGATTCAGCCATCCGTTCTCTCGCTGTTACCACGGACCCGAATCTGAAAAAAATGGTGCTTTATGCGCTGGGTCGGATCGGATCAAAAGAATCGGCAGCGGTTATGGTAGTGGCTGCCAGACAGGCGAAATTTGCTTTTGAACCTACCGAAGCTACCCGATCGCTGGTCAATTTTACTGATAACCTGGCAAAATCAGGTGAGGCGGTCATGGTAAAAAGAATCTGTACCATGCTGGTGAAAGAGTGCCAGGGTCCGGATAATATTTCCAATGGCCTCGCCGCCATGGAAATCATGACAAAGAATTATGGATTTGAGGCTCTTGATATGCTGATGGCAGCAGTAAAAAGTCCCGACCCGAAATATCGTGCCGGTGCCCTTAACCTGGCCGTTCAGATCAAAGATATCGCTGCCGTAAGAAAGTGGATCGATATGACAAAAGATGCCCAGCCAGAAGTCGCTGCTGAAATTGTTGCCATGTTATGTCGGATTGGTGACCCCATTGCATTACCGCTGTTCCGTAAATCCGCAGTCGCAGAAAGCCCTGTTTTAAGGAGCGCTGCTTTGCTGGCATTGGTAAAGATACAGGGTAAAGAGGTTTTGCCATTGGTTCTTGCTGATCTTAAGAAAGCAACGGGAACAGAGCTGGATGCCTGTGCATCGATGCTGAACACGATTGTCGGACTGAAGCAAATCGATGACGTGGCTGCTGCAATTGAAACGGTTCCGGCTGCTGCAAAACCGGTTCTGATCAACCTGATCGGAGCTCGCAAGGCCACTGCCCAGTTTAATGAAATATTAAAGCTTACTGCGGATGCTGATCCGGCTGTTTCGGCTGCTGCATTCAAAGTGCTGCCATTGGTTTCGACTGCTGCAAATGCAACTGCTCTGATCAGTCTGCTTGAAACCACCAAGAATCCTGCTTCTGTTGCCAATGTTCAGGATGCACTTGTGACCACTGCACTAACCGTAGAAAACCCTGCAGAAAGAACCAAAACGCTTATCGAAGCGTATAAGACCAGGAAGGGACTGAAAGAAAAATTGGTGGGTGTGCTGCCACGAATCGGTGGTGATGAAGCACTGAAATTGATCAGCACTGAGTTCACAACCCAAAAAGGTGCCGCTAAAGATCAGGCATTTGCTGCCCTTACCAAATGGAAAGATACCAAGGCCTGCGATCAGCTTTTTGCTATTGCATCGGCCGGTCCGGAAAAATATAAGGCAGAAGCTTTTTCAGGTTATGTCGGTAAAATATCGAAATCAAGAATTAATGCCGATCAGAAATTGCTGCTCCTTCGCAAGGTGATGACTCTTGCAGCTACTCCGGAACAAAAGAAGATGGTTATTCAGGGCCTCGATGGCAACCGTACCTTCCTGACGTTGGTTTATGTTTCAAAATATCTGGATGATAAAGATCTGCAGAATAATGCAGCCCGTGTAGCCATGGGTATTGCTCTGCCGCCATCAGGAACAAAAGAGGGAATGTATGGTGAAACAGTGAAGGGAATCCTGACCAGATGCATTGCCGCCATCAGTGGTGAAGAGAGTGATTATGCCAAGGAAAATATGCGCAACTGGATAGCTGCCATGCCAAAAGACGCCGGTTTTGTACCGATGTTTAATGGTAAGGATCTTACCGGATGGCAGGGGTTGGTGGAGAACCCTGTTGCCAGGGCAAAAATGTCGAAAGATGAGCTGGCCCAGAAGCAGAAAGCAGTGGATGCCACTATCGGCGAAAGCTGGACGGTTAAAGACGGCATGATCGTTTTTAACGGCAAGGGAAATAACCTCTGCTCAACAAAAGATTATGCAGATTTCGAAATGTGGGTCGACTGGAGAATTACCAAAGATGGTGACAGCGGAATCTATCTGCGCGGTTCGCCGCAGGTGCAGATCTGGGATACCACCCGCCATGATGTTGGGGCGCAGGTTGGATCAGGCGGATTGTACAATAATCAGAAGAATCCGGCGAAACCAGCTCAGGTTGCCGACAATCTTGTTAACGACTGGAATACTTTCTATATCAAGATGGTTGGTGAAAAGGTTACGGTTAAGCTGAACGGGATCACTGTGGTGGATAATGTTACCCTGGAGAATTACTGGGATCGCAAGATTCCTATTTTCCCAAGCGGAGCAATCGAACTGCAGGCACACGGTACCGATCTTGGATTCCGTGATATCTATGTGCGGGAAATCAAGAGCGAAGATTATGGACTGACAGTTTCCGAACAGGCCGATGGGTTTGTTGCTCTTTTTAATGGCAAGAACCTTGATGGCTGGGTTGGAAATAAGACTGATTATAAGGTGGATAATGGTGAGATCCTCGTTGAACCCACCGGTGGTGGCGGATCAGGAAATCTTTATACCGAAAAGGAATATACTGATTTCGCTTACCGTTTTGAATTCCAGCTGACTCCGGGTGCCAATAATGGCATCGGCATTCGGGCGCCTCTTGAAGGGGATGCAGCCTATGTGGGTATGGAAATTCAGGTGCTCGACAATACAGCGCCGGTATATGCCAACCTGCAGAAATACCAGTATCACGGATCGGTTTACGGGGTAATTCCCGCACGCCGCGAGTTTGCGAAACCTCTGGGTGAATGGAATGAAGAGGAGATCTGGATTCAGGGAACGCATATCAAGGTAACGCTTAACGGTACGATTATCGTGGATGGTGACATTGCAGAAGCCAGCAAAAACGGCACCATTGACCATAATCAGCATCCGGGTCTGAAAAACGCAAAAGGCCATATCGGATTCCTGGGGCACGGATCGATCCTGAGATTCCGGAATGTGCGGATAAAGACGCTGTAACGCAGGAATGGCAGAGGGCAGAAGGCAGAAATTAGTCTCAAGAATTATTAACAAGAAATAAGTAATCGCTTGAGCGAATCCTTTTTTCTTAAATATGTTTCCTGTAACTAATATCTGCCCTCTGCCTTCTGCCCTCTGCCTTCTGCCCTCTGCCTTCTGCCCTCTGCCCTATAGTGTCCCCCGTTAATGCAATATTTTGATTATGAAAACATTAATCAGTATATTAATTCTCGGGGGACTTTTTTTGGCCGGCTGCCAGGAGGATGTGAAGATTCAGTATGAGCCGTTTGAGACAAAGCCCGTTATATATTGTATCATTGATCCGAACGATACCGTTCATTCCATCCGGATTGAGAGGGTTTTCAGCGGGGGGCAGGCTGCGGCAATAACTGCTGCAATTCCCGATTCACTTTATTTCAAGAATATTAAGGTGACAGCTGTATTGTTGTCCTCAACCGGAAGCGGGGGAGCAAGCCTGGAAGTCAGCCTGGAAGCTAAGTGTATTGAGGTGTACGATAAGGAGCCCGGTTATTTTGCTTTTCCGAGGCATTATTTGTACCAATTCGAAAAGATCCTGAAGTCAGGTGGCCGGAACTTGTTTAACTTCATCAGCATCCGGGTTGAAATACCCGGTTTGCCAGTTGTGAATGCAAAAAGCAGAATTATTGGCGATCCGGTTGTTTTCTCCCCAAACCCTTCTCAGCAATTCATTTACATTGTTCACGACAGGCCACTACTGATTCAATGGTCGGGCGGAGCCTGGAATGAGGTGGATATCAGTTTTGAAATCAATGAGATGTATTCTGACACTATTGTTAAAAAATACCTGCAGTTTCAAAAGGTTAATCAGGTACCGATCAATCATCAGTATTATGAGATCAGGATTCCATTCGAGCTAATTGTTCAGGAAATTGATAAGACTATGAAAGTCGACCGGAATATTATCAGGAGATATTTTGGTCCGGTAAATTTCACTATTCATACAGGTCTCCGGGAGTACGCCAATTATATTGAGTATCTCTATGGAATTAATGATTTTAACGAGAACCCTTTTTCAAATATTGAAGGTGCTCTTGGTTTGGTAACCTCAAGATCATCCATTAAAAAGGGGCCGATGTTACTTGACCAGCCGTCGCGGTTTGAGCTTTCCCAGGATCCGGTACTGCAAAAGCTTAATTTCATTGAATGGTAGGATGGGTATCGGGTATAAGGTATCGGGTATGGGGTGTAGGTGGCAGGCTTCATTTTGATGATTTTTTGTTTCTTTATTCTTTTAACTTTCTACTCAACTTGTCCTTGCCTGAAATAAGTTGACCGTTTTCAACCCTTAAAATTGGTTAAAAATGGCAACACTAGAAAGAGTAGAAATTGAAAGAATCGAAAGACAAAA
>CAILAQ010000749.1 GCA_903832165.1 uncultured Bacteroidota bacterium
GCAGCAAAACTCATCCCTTTTTCCCCACTGCTTCCGAAAGTAAAACCGAACAACAACGAAAACAGGACGATACCCAGTACATAATCCCAGTAAAAGAGTTCGAATCTCCAGCTTTTTGCCGCAATCTTTTGGGTGTTTGCCCAGGATCCCCAGCAAAGCATGGTGATGAAGCAGAAGATTACTGCCAATGTGTAACTACTTACGATAAACATGGTTAGTTGTTTTAGTTAAGGTTAAATCTATTTGTGAAAATTGTTTGAAGCACATGAGAGTATCTCGGGTAACCCCGTTAAAAACCATTCAAAACCACCATTACCTTCCCGTACACGGTACTCATGGTTGATTTCAGCATCACGGAATAACATATGAGCATTGCCATTCCCTTCAAAATAATTCCCTTTATCGGGGGTATCAACATAGAAAAGCATCCGCTTCTGGGGTTCAGCACTCTTTCCCTTAACTATACCTGCAACACCCTCTTTGTTTAGAAAGGGATCCGAGAGAAAACAAACGCGGAACTGCTGTTGATTCATGGCCAGAGTGAGAGCTGGATCTGCCTCATCCTGGTAACCCAAAAGGGCCCGGAAACGATATCCCTCCCTGATGCGCATTTTCTTTTCGATCTCAGGCAGTGAAGAAATTAAGTCCGGCAATGACTTTTGTGGCAGAAATACCAGCATCATCTCACCGATTTCATTTCTTCCTGAAAGCAGGTTTACACAGGAAGCAATTGCATCCCTTTGCTCAGCGTTAAAGCTACCGGCAATGTATATCGCAGGAAAAAGGCGGTCAGTAATATTATAATCATCAGGTACATATACAAAGGCCTTACCCTTATTCAAAGACACCGCTCGCACCTTTCCTTCAGGGAAAATATCCAATATTGGTTTTACCTGCATACCGGGCAGGTATTGTTTTAATTCAAAGGAAGAACTTAAAAAGCTCAATGCATCCGGAATGGCAGAACACCAGTATCCGAAGTTGTGACCACCATCGCGAACCCGGTACTCATGGGTAATCTTCATAGAACGCATAAGGATATGAAGCTCTTCATTCGACCGGCAAAGTGTTTGTTCTTTATCGCCATTATCCAGATAAATTTTCAGTTTACCGTAATCCTCCGGCTTCATTTGCTTCAGTTGATAAAACGGGCAGTTTTCCTTGTAATAAGGGGTAATCCGTGCATCGCCGGTCAGGCCCTGGCCACCAAACAGCCTGCCCCACTGCTGATCCCATTCACCGGCATTCTCGGTCATGTATTGTTCATCGGTCCGTATTGAAACACTCAATGGAACAGTGGCCCCAAACAAATCAGGATACTTCAGGTGCAAAGTCAATGCTCCGAACCCGCCCATGGAATATCCCATCAAAGCGCGGTATCTGCTTTCGGCTTTAGTCCTGAAAAGACTGTCGATAAAAGGAATCAACTCCTTAATAAACATATCCTGATATTGGAAGGTGCCGGAAACATCATTCACATAATAGGTCCGGAAACCCTCGGGCATCACAAAAATCATGGGAACCGCCTGCTTGTTTTCAACAGCCTTATCAGCAAATTGAGAAATACGACCATATTCGAGCCATGAAGTTTCATTATCCCCCAAACCGTGCAGCAGGTAAACCACCGGAAAAACTTCCTTTGAGTTGTAATAATTCTTTGGCAAACAAACTGAGAAATGCACGTCCTGCTTAAGTATTCTGCTGGGCATAACCCGACTTTCCATGATCCGCAGCCCCTCATCAGCATAGGAACTGCAGAGGAAGAGAATACCAAGAAATAGCAGCAGGACAGTTCTTTTCATTTCATTATATTATAGATTCAATTTCATATAACCAGCCGATTCACTAAGACCAAGCAGAAATGAATCGTGAGTCGGTGTTCCTTGTCGAACACGATATTCGTGATCGGTACCGGTCTGGCGCAGATTGAAAAACAAAGATTGGTACGCTCTGTAATTGGTTCCAAGGTCGCTTATATCAAGATAAAAACTGATATCAGTCCGGGTAACGACGGCATCATCGGGCAGTTCCGCATCAAACAGCATACAGGAATTAAAGTATCCGGCACATTCAGCTGACAGGTCATAGGCGAGCCTGCCTGCACGGTTATTGCCCAGTAGAATAGTATGCTTACTGCCGGCAATTGTCCGGAATTCGTCTCGAACCTGATCAAGAACATTCAGTAAAGATTTAGCAGACAGCGGTTCCGTCTGTATCGGGATTTCAACTGTAATACATGCCGGCATCCTGTTGTCTGACACATTGCTATTAAGGGTCGAGATCAGCTGTTGCGACTGCAATTCAGCAAAAGCGGCATCTATGTCATGAAGGACCATCATTACAGGATAGTGGTTCGTATCTGATGCGTAAGTTGCCGGCACCACTACTTTGAAAGAAAGCAATGGTTCCGCCAGTTGTCTGGAAAAAATTCTGGCCTCGGGAACAACCGGACCGGGATCAACCGGTGACGGATCATCCGGATAGGAAATACCCTGAACTGATTGGCTGATATATTTCAGGGCCTCAGGCAGTGCTTTGCGCCAGTAATCCCAGGTGTGCGCACCGTTTTTCACCCGGAATTCATGTCTGATCTTCTGTTCCCTGAGCAACGTATGCAGTTCATTATTAGTTACGATAAGACTCTCTTCATCATCACCGCAATCCAAGAAATAATTCTGGCCATTAAGGGATGTGTCACCGTTTTTGGTAAAGAAATGGAACGGACTATGAGCTTTATAATAGTCTGTGAGCCGTGCAATTCCGCTTGTTCCGAATCCACCGAAAATGGACCCCCACTGCGAATTAAACCCGCTTTGCGGCTCATCCTTATACTGTTGATCCGTTCGAAACGACATACTCAGAGAGAC
>CAILAQ010000750.1 GCA_903832165.1 uncultured Bacteroidota bacterium
GTATAACCAAACGTTTATCGACAGGCGGTTAATCAAGGATTTCCCCACGTATTATTTCTATCAGCATGGATTGGTCGACAGTATCCTGTGTGAGTTGAAATATAATGATTCGCTGAGTACGGTCTGGCTGAAAAGAAAAACGGAGCCTATCGGGATAAAAAACAAAAAATCCCATGAGCAGTTAAACTCAGAAAGGGCTGCGCGCAAGCTGGAGGCGGAGAAAAAGCATGAGCAGGGATACAATGACATCACGAGAACTTACAGCAAGGGTCTGTGTTTTCTGGCGCCCGACAGTTCAATTGCGCTCATGAAGATCGCCGATTTTACCAAAGGGAATTACACTATATTTTATCGTGAGAGCTTCAAGCTGCTGGATACGCTGAAGACCCGGACGCTGATTCTGGATTTAAGGGACAATCCCGGTGGGAGGCTCAGCGATGCTGCAAGTTTATATTCCTATCTGGCTGATACGAGTTTTAAGTTTATCGAAAGATCGGAGGTTGCTTCCAGGGGGATCCTGCATTTGCTGGTAAAAAAGGATGATGACAATAAATACTATTTCTCATTTCCCGAATCGTCCAAAGCTTCCTGTAAGTCAAATCATTTTAAAGGTAAGATTTATGTGCTGATCAATGGCGGAACCTTTTCTGCAGCTTGCATCCTCTCCTCAAATTTAAAAGGATCCAGAAGGGCGGTCTTTGTAGGAGAAGAGACTGGCGGGGCTTACAATGGGACTGTTGCCGGGATCATGGCAAGGTTTACCTTGCCGGCATCAAAGCTGAAAGTCATTTTCGGACTGGCAAATGTTAAGCCGATTTATAAGTCGGGCACCTATGGGCATGGCATCTTTCCGGACATAAAGATCCGGCCAACGCTGGAAGACCGAAGAAAGGGTGTTGATGCAGAGGTGGAGTGGGTGTTGAAGATCGTGACACGTGACGCGGGAGACGAAGAAGAAGATCGGTAGACGAAAGAAAGATCGACAGACAGTAGACGAAAGAAAGATCGATAGAGTTGTCATCCCCGCGGAGGCGAAGCCGGAGGCGGGGACCCCGTCGCATACCGCGAAACTACGCAGGGGACCCCGTCGCATACCGCGAAACTACGCAGGGGACCCCGTCGCATACCGCGACATTCACCAGAAGAACTTTCGCCATCCATCACCCCGGTTAAAACCAGGGCCTATTGATAGCTCCGCATTTTCCTCAATACGGACTGAAGACTGAGTACTGAGTACTGAGTACTGCAGACTGAATTGTTTCAGCCTATCCGCTTCCCGGCCATCGGGCCCGGCTTCAGCGAGTGGATCTCCTCAATCTGAATAACAGTAACGGCCTTTGGCTTCGGCATTCCGTACTGTGCCGACATGGCAACGGCCTGCTCGTATAATTCACCGCTTTCCTGAACCTCTGCAGTTCCTACAAACCGATATCCATCCAGAATTTCACGGTTAACAACCGCAACCGCTACTTTTGAACCTCTCCTGATATTTGCATAAGTGGTTCCCCCGGTACCTTCGGTAAATATCAGGGATTCATCAGTTAAAACACGGGTCGATCTTTTTGGTGCAACATTTGGGATTCCATCGGCATTTACAGTCCCGATAAAACATTGCTGTGTGCCGATCATATCTTTCATCTCAGTAGTCAGGGTTGCCATAATATAACAGGTTAGGTTTTTTGAATTAGCTTCAACTCAAAAATAGCATTACGGTTCAAATTATTCGCCCCTGTCAGACATTAATTTCACCTGAGGTAAAAGCAAGATGAGTATATTTGGTTGGGCAAGAAAAACAGTCCCGCAACCATATGAAATTAAGACTCCCCATTATCGCTTCGGCCATTCTGCTGGCGGGAATTTTATCCGGATTTCAGAAAAACGATAAAGTGCGTTTTCTCAAAGGGAACATGCACACGCACTCTTACTGGAGCGACGGAAATACTTATCCTGAAGAGGTAGCAAAGTGGTACCGGGATCATGGATATCAGTTCCTGGCGATTACGGATCACAACCTCCTCCAGAAGGGTATCAGGTATCGTGTGTCGGGTAAAGACTCGGTACGGCTTAAGGAGCTCTCTGAACTTTGCACCGGGTTTGATAAAGAGGGGGAGTTTCTGCTTTTGCCGGCTGAGGAGATCACCGATGCAGCGGAAAAAAGGCCGGTGCATATCGGAGCTTTCAATCTCAGTGAGGCGGTGAAACCAACCGGTGGAGCAACGGTACCGGAATGCCTGAATTCCAATGTCAAGGCCATCCGGCAGGCCCTCGCAAACAGCGGCAACCCTGAGTGGATCATCGTTAACCATCCAAATTTCGGATGGGGACTCACCGCCGATGACCTGGCGAAATGCGGAGCCCGGTTTTTCGAAATTTTCAATGGTCATCCTTCCGTCAGGAATTATGGCGATTCAGCCCATCCTTCAACGGAGACCATGTGGGACCAGGCCAATAAATGGCGGATTGATCATAGTGAGCCGCTTTTGCTTGGAGTAGCCAACGATGATGCCCATCAATACGATAAATATGAGATCGGCAAGGCCAATCCGGGTCGGGGCTGGACGATGGTCAGGGCCGGAGAGCTCACCCCTGCTGCACTTTACGAATCACTGGCGAAAGGCGATTTTTATGCCTCCACCGGCGTTGTGCTCGAGGATTTCAGGGCGCATAAAAACACGATGACGATCAGAATAAAGGCCGTCAAGGGCATTCAATATAAAACCGAATTTGTAGGCTGGGTGCATGGTCAGGACCACGCTGATGTCCTCGCTACAGTTACCGGACCGAAGGCTGTATACAAAGCTGCCGGAAATGAGCTTTTCGTGCGGGCCAGAATTACCTCTGATAAATCCAAGGCAAATGCTTACGTCAATGGCGATTTTGAGATGGCCTGGGTGCAACCGGTGACGCTTCGGTGAATCGAAGAGGTGACGGGTGACAGGTGACAGGTGACGGGTGACGGGTGACGGGTGACGGGTGAC
>CAILAQ010000751.1 GCA_903832165.1 uncultured Bacteroidota bacterium
AGAAAAGGAAATTTATTTTGCTAAAGGATCAGGAAAGAACCGGTTGAATCCTTTTTTCTTATGATAGTGAAACGAAAAAAACTTTCTTGTTTGATGTGGTAGGTGGTTCATTTTTTTGCTCTCAATCAAGGATTTTAACCAGCAAGCTAAGATTACCTATCTCAAGTAACCTAATTTTCATGAGCCGTCTATAGCTGTTACATAAAACTTGTTAAACAAAGAAATTAACTAATTATCTTTGCTGTTGAAAGATGGTTATGATGGTAAAAAAGGAACATATCGATTTCTGGGTACAAACAGCCTTGAGGGACTGGGAGGTTGCCAATGACCTTTCCCAATCAGGCAAGTTTATGTACAGTCTATTTTTTGCTCACCTGACTGTGGAGAAGTTGTTGAAAGCTCATTGGCTGAAATCTACGGGCGAGTCGGCTCCGCCGAAGGTTCATAGCCTGACTGTTCTTTATGAAAAAACTGGCTTCAAACTACCTTTACATCTGGAAGCTGAACTCCCCATTATCACTGCATGGAATCTTGAAGCCAGATACCAGGATTATAAAGACAGGTTTTACAAAACCTGCACACGAGAATATACTGCCGCCAAACTGAATATTGTTAATGAATTGAAAGAATGTCTGATCAAGGGTTTGCAATAGAATTATCCAAGCGATTCTTATCTGAGTTGAGGGCTTTTGGTTACAGACCGCAGAAAGCCTACCTTTTCGGATCATTTGCGAAGAATAAGCAAAATGAATTCTCGGATATTGATTTAGCTGTTTGGGATTCCAATTTTTCTGGCTGTATGGCCATCGATTACGAAGGTTTTAAAACTTTACTAACCAGGTTCCCTCGCATTGAACTGCACACATTCAATACTGCTGACGGCAATGATCCTTTTATTTCCGAGATAGAGAAAGAGGGAATTAATCTACTTTGAACCTAATTCATTGCGATCATAAAACCACTTGTGCCTTGAGCCTTGTGCCTTCTGCCCTCTGCCTTAATTCACCAACATCTTCCTTGTCTGCCGATTTTCCCCGGCGTACAAAGTGTAGAAATAGATCCCCGGCGATAAACCCGGACTTTGAATTACCATCCTATGGCTGCCAATAGGTTGCAGCCCATCGTCCTTCATTAACACGATACGGCCGGTTAGGTCGGTGATCTCCAATCTGACCTTGGCTTCCTGAGCAACCGAATAATTGATTGTCGTGTGATAATTGAAGGGGTTCGGATAGTTTTGAGAGACGGAAAAAGCGGCTATTCCATCAGGATCGGTGGAGTTGACCGTACTGTGAAGGTAGAGGCGGATCATCAGGTTTTTGGTTCTGACAAAATTCCAGCCAAATCCTTCTTGAAGCATTGGATTGGGTTTACCTGTCATCGCAGGCGCCTCATGAATCGGCACTTGATGGGTGCCTCCCATGCTCATCCCTTTGTACCTTCTCAAAGTTTCAGTATTGTGCCAATTCGTATATTGAATACCGGCCCAGAGCATGCTGCCGGCCTTGACGAACTCAGATTCGCCGTCTTTGGTGAAAGGCAGATAAACCCAGGTATTGAACATGGCAGAATCCAGGTTAAGCCGGTCAGTCTTCATCAGTTGTTGGGTGTGTATAATTCCGAAATCCCAGTTGGCAAAAGTCACGAGATATCCAAAATCAATCAATCCGTCATTCGCCAGACCGCCGGTAACGTAGGCAGAAATCCCGTCGATCTCACAATCCTCATAGATCGGAAAGGCACTTCCCATAAAATGATTCATGTTGACTTCGGTTGCCCATTCATCCCGAATATATGAGCTATTGTTAAAAGAAAAGGTATAATCGGGCACATCTCCGGCACGGTTATACACTGAATCAGTAACCTTAAAGATTACTGTCCGCTGATTATCCCCGGGCAGATCATCGGAATTGTCCTGCTTCAAACTGTAATTAATGGAATAGGTCCCCGTTTCCTTAGGTTCATATTTACCCGTAAGCAGGAGGCTGTCTTTATAGCCAGGATAAAGTGAAGGAATGCTTTTGGATTCCTGAAAAACAGATACATCATTCTTTTTAATAGTAACATCAAAAACGATATTAGTTGCCTCGTTTGCCCCCATATTCGTCACCCAGGTCTTAAACTGCTCCAATGATCTGCCGTTACCCACCTGGGATACAGGCAGTGAATAACTTACGGTCTCAGTGGTAGTGGGGTCCTTGTCGTCCCACTGAATATCGATTTTGTCCAAACGCAGATCATTCGGTGCCGCTTCGGTAAGTTTGAGGTCATCAATGTTCCAGAAGTACAATCCCATAGAACTGTTCCAGGTGATTCTTATCTTAACCAAAGGCAGACCGGCAGCGAAACCGGTGATATTCTCCCGGAAAAGAGTCGTCTCACCCGGACCGATATCATTTGGCCGGCTTCCGCCGCGGTTCCCAAATCCGGCATTGAACTGGTTCCAGTGAATGCCATTGTCAGGTGAAATCTCCACCAGGCATTGCCACATTCCGTTCAGCGTTCCCTGATATCCTCGATTGACGAAGTTTGTCTCAAATTCGATAATGACCGAGCTATGGGCGCTGCAGTCGATTGCCGGGAATGTGATTGAACTGCTGATGGGCTTAAGGTCCGAAAGACTTCTGTAATTATTATAGAGGGCGGCAAACAAGGTTAGGTGACCGTCAGCCCTGGAGGATGACCGGAACGGTGGTTCGGTCATCCAGCTGCAGTTCATGCTGTCGTTCGGCCACCAGTGCCAGGTGTAGCCATTATCGAGCGGATCGGTAAACGAATATCCCGGAGGTGCCGTCCAGCCCTTTGCATCGGCCGGATTTCCCCAATTAAAGGTTTCACGGTAAAAGACGGTTGGGTTAGTTTTCAGGCTCTTTTCCTGCGCTTCCACCGGGGGGGGGGGAGAAAA
>CAILAQ010000752.1 GCA_903832165.1 uncultured Bacteroidota bacterium
ATGATATCGTTAACCGAAAGATTATGTTCATTCATGATCTCCCTGGCCACCGGCGTAACCCTTACCCCCTTAATCTCCTCAACTACCTTAACCTCCTCAATCGTCTTTACCTCCTCTGCTTTTTTAACCTCCTCTGCTTTTCTTCCTGCCGGCTTTGCCTGAGAGGTGTCGATCCGAGCCATAACGCTCCCAACAGCCACCCTTGTTCCGGCCGGGAACAATATCTCGATGGTGCCACTTTCAGGAGCACTTGCGGTAAGACTTGCTTTCTCACTTTCGAGCGACACAACTTCCTGATCGCGTTCAACATAGGATCCGTTTTCAACTAGCCAGCTGCCGATCTCAACTTCAGAGATTGATTCGCCTGGTGTTGGAACTTTTAAATCTGTCATAAGTATTCGAATTCTTTAAGTATCTCCAATCTCGATCTGCCTTCAACACACTGCAGACCGCAATATTTATTTTTAAGCTCGCAGGTGCATTTCCTGAAAACTTTGTTAACGAGTTCCTGCTGGGTGATCTGATGTATCCTGTTTAACCCTGATGCCGGTGATCCGCTGGCTTTCCTGCAAATCGGGATCCATTTCACATAGGGAACTTCATTATGCAGGAATCTCCATGCGCCCATGTTTTCCGGTTCTTCCTGACACCAGATATGCAGCAGGGCATTTGGATACCTTTTAAGTACTTCTTTGAAACGGTCATGCGGGAACGGGAACATCTGCTCGATCCTGACGAGGGCAATATCCCTGGCGTCCCATTCTTTTTTTGGCTTCAAAAGATCATAATACATCTTTCCCCAGCAAAATACAATGCGTTTAACCTGTTCCGGATCGGTAGCGGGATCATCAATGACCTCCTCGAAGGCTCCTTCACTTAAATCAGTAAGTGAGGAAACACATTCCGGATGTCGCAGCAGGCTTTTCGGAGTGAAAACAACCAGCGGGATCCGAAACGGCCTCAGCATCTGACGGCGCAACAAATGAAACAAGCTGGCCGGACTGCTGGGATTGGCAATGGTCATATTATAGCTCGCTGCCAACGTGAGAAATCGTTCAATCCTTGCACTTGAATGTTCCGGTCCCTGGCCTTCATAGCCATGGGGTAGATAAAGGACAAGGCCATTCTGAATGCCCCATTTCTCCTCAGCCGAGCTGATATATTGATCAAAAATAACCTGAGCGTTATTAGCGAAATCTCCGAACTGGGCTTCCCAAACCGAGAGGGATTCAGGATAGGCAAGCGCATAGCCATATTCAAAACCCAACACGCCATATTCCGAAAGAATGGAATTGTAAATACTGAAATCAGCCTGTGTGTCCGATAGATTCTTTAACGGAAAATACTTCTCTCCGGTATCTTCCTGCACAAGAGCTGCATGTCGGTGAGCAAATGTTCCCCTTTCGCTGTCCTGACCTGAAACGCGAACAGGAATGCCCTGATTCAGGAGGCTTGCATAAGCGAGGAGCTCTGCCATTGCCCAGTCCAGCCGGTCCTCTTTTAATGCAGATACCCTGGCTTCGATGATCTTGTGAACTTTCTGGAAAAAGTTGAGGTTTTCCGGCAAACTGTTAATTTTTCCGGCCAATGTCACCAACAGGTCATGGGATACCCCAGTTTTGACCGACGCAAATATTTCTTTTTCTGTGGCATGGTGGAACCCAGTCCAGTCATCATGCAGGAATGGTTTTATCGTTACCCGTTCGTCGGATTTTACGGAATCGTAGACCTTGTCCAGCATCGACTCAAACTGTCCCATTATGGCATCCCGCTGATCGGAAGTAATGGTCCCTTCTGCAACCAGCTTCTCTCCATATATCTGACGGATGTCCGGATGCACTTCGATCGCCTTGTAGAGCAAAGGCTGGGTAAATCGTGGTTCGTCACCTTCGTTGTGGCCAAACTTTCTGTACCCCAGGATATCTATAAAAACATCCTGCGCAAACTCCTGCCGGAACTCCATGGCTACCCCGATAACATATATCAGAGCTTCCACATCGTCACCGTTAACATGAAAAATCGGTGCTTTCACCACTTTGGCAACATCAGTGCAGTAAGTGCTGGAACGTGCCTCCAGATAATTCGTGGTAAATCCCACCTGATTGTTTAATACAAGATGTATCGTTCCACCTGTCTGATATCCCGGAAGCTGCGACATCTGCAAAACTTCATACACCACTCCCTGGCCCGCAATAGCTGCATCTCCATGAATGATCACCGGGGCAAGCATAGCTGCATTCCCATTGAATACCTTCTCAATTCTGGCTCGTGAGAGTCCTTCCACTAATGGACCGACTGTTTCAAGATGACTTGGGTTCGGAAGAAGCTCTACCCTGATTTGGTGTCCCGCATCGGTGGTAATTATTCGATCGTAACCCAGGTGATATTTTACATCACCTAACACAATGCCTTCTTCATAATCCACCGCCTTATATTCTTTGAAAATATCAGCATAAGGTTTCTCCATAATGTTGGCCAGCACATTGAGCCTTCCCCTGTGAGCCATTCCAATCACAAACTCTTTG
>CAILAQ010000753.1 GCA_903832165.1 uncultured Bacteroidota bacterium
ACTGCAAAAGGCAACACGAGAGCTCCTTGATGAATTTAAGGTTTATGGCAAGAAGAATATAGAGTTCGAATTCGTAAATCCATCGGAAAGCCCTGACCAGAAAACTCGCAGGGAAGTTTATGATGGTCTTGCCAAGGATGGTATCGAGTATTATAATGTTCAGTCACAAAAAACCGACGGACTCAATACTCAGCAGGTCGTTTTCCCGGGTGCCCTGATGACCTACAGACAGCATGGACAGGAATATGAGAGAATAGTAAATTTCTTTCAGGGTAATCTTTCCGGCAGCTTTAATGATGCAAGTATCAATAAGGCGATCGAGACACTTGAATATGAATTTATTTCAGGGGTTAGAACAGTCTCAAGGGAAAATACTCCGACCGTTGGATTTATTGAGGGTCACGGTGAACTTGATCAATACCAGGTAGCCCGCCTTTCCCGTGCAGTCGGAGATTTTTATATCGTTAAAAGAATAAAAATTGAGGAAAAAATAGGTGCCCTGGATGGATGTCAGGCTATAGTTATTGCTGATCCTAAAACAAAATACTCGGAAAAGGACAAATTCATTATCGACCAGTTCATTATGAAAGGCGGCAAGGTTTTATGGCTGGTGGATGCCGTTAAGGTAGATATGAGCCAGCTCGAATCAGCACGTGAAACAATGGGGGTCATCAACAGCGAGGTCAATCTCGGAGATATCATTTATTCTTATGGCGCGCGGATCAACTCCAGCCTGGTTCAGGATTTTCAGTGTGCCATGATGCCGGTCAACAGCGCTCCTGCCGGGGCAGAACAACCTAAGCTCCAATTGGCCTATTTCCCATTTTTCCCTTTAATAATGGGTCGCGACGACAATCCGGTTTCCAGGAATATCAATCCGGTTAAATTTGATTTTGTTAGTTCAATTGATACCGTTGGTGAAGATCCGAAAATCCGCAAATCTGTGATCCTGAGTTCTTCCATGCAAAGCAGGATCATCCGCACTCCGATCAGGGTTTCGATGGATATCTTCTCCGAAAAACTGGATCCTTCAAAGTTTTCATTGCAAAATCTGCCTGTCGCCGTGATGATGGAAGGTGAGTTCACCAGCCATTATAAAAACAGGCTGATGGCTGAATTTATAAATAACAATGTATTCAAGGTTTATGATAAAAGCGTTGTGCCTACCAAAATGATTGTGGTGGCCGATGGAGATTGTGCCCGAAATATTGTTAAAGTGAAGGATGGCAAATATTTAAGCCAGCCGCTTGGCTATGACCAATATACCAATACTACTTTTGGTAACCGGGAGTTCCTTCTGAACTGTGTGAATTGCCTTCTGGATGACTCCGGTGTGACTTCGCTCAGGACCCGTGAGGTAAAAGTCAGGTTGCTCGACAGGATTAAGATCAGCCGTGAACTGATGTTCTGGCGTGTATTGAATGTCGGACTTCCGGTGCTGATCATTATCGCAATGGGATTGGTGTACATGTTTATACGAAAACGTAAGTATTCGAAGTGATATGAAGAAAAATAAAATAATAATCAGTCTGATAGCTGTGCTTGGAATTGTTGCGATCTTCCTGATTTCCCAGCATACTAACAGCACCATTAAGCGCGAACTCCGGGATTTTGCAGTTGAAGATACAGCATCAATTGACCGTGTCTTTATGGTAAGAAAGGATAATCAGCAAGTTACACTTACCCGCGTGGGAGATCATTGGATGGTTAACGACAGATTTGTCGTAAGAAATGATGCCATCGATAATTTACTCAAAACATTGAACCGGCTTCGCGTTAAATCTCCTGTCTCAACCTCTATGCTCGACAATGCTGTCAGAATGCTGGCTACCAGAAATACGAAGGTGGAGGTTTATCATAAAAGTAAGCTCCTCAAAACGATCTACGTCGGCGGTCCGACTCAGGATCAGATGGGAACCTTTATGATGCTTGAAGGCTCATCTGTTCCATTTGTAATTCATATTCCCGGTTTTGTCGGCTATCTGTCATCGCGCTTTTTTACAGAGGAAATCAGCTGGCGATCAACGGCAATATTTAATTACAACTTCGACGACATAAAATCCATATCTCTTGATAACCTTGAAGATCCTAAAACATCTTTCACGCTGGTAAAAGGAGGTAACAACCAATACGCCATCTCCTCTCCTTCGGGTGCAGGACTCACCGGACTTCTTGATACCGTGGCCGTACGATATTATATCAGCAAATTTGAGAAGGTTAACCTCGAGTTTTTTTCCGATAGTCTGCCACAGAGTACCAGGGATTCCCTCCTGACTGCAATGCCTTACCGGGTATTTGCGCTGGAAGATAAAAATGGGAATTCCAGGAAACTTACTGCCTGGAGGCGTCCGGGTAACGGAAAACTCAATGATGACGGTCTACCTATGAAATGGGATGATGAAAGGATGTGGGCCTTGATTGATGGTAAACAATGGGTGGTTATTCAATACTTTGTTTTTAATCCATTATTTGTCGGACTCAACTATTTTGCGGTACCGGCGAATTGAAGTTTTTTATTATTTTTAGAGGGCAAATCGACCAAATTGATTGTTAAACAGGAAAGTATTATGAAGTTCATTATTTCCAGCACCGATCTGTTATCACACCTGCAGGCTATTAGTCGTGTGATCAGTACAAAAAATACACTTCCAATACTGGATAATTTTTTGTTCCAATTGAATAAGAGTGTATTAGTGGTTACTGCATCTGATTTAGAGACCACAATGATCACCAGCCTGACCATGGACAATGCCGATGGCGACGGATCAATTGCTATCCCCGCAAGGATACTGATTGATACCCTTAAAGAGTTTCCGGAGCAGCCACTTACCTTCGATGTTAACCTGGATTCTCTTGGAATAGATATCGTTTCTGAAAATGGTAAATTCAGTATTGTCGGTAAACCGGGCATTGATTTTCCGGTTCTCCAGGGACTGAAGGAAGACAGGGTTACCGAGGTTTCATTCCCTGCTGATTCACTCAACAAGGGAATTAACCGTACTCTCTTCGCTACCGCTGATGATGAACTCAGGCCGGTCATGAATGGAATTCTTATCGAAATCCGTCAGGACCATGTTACGTTTGTATCATCGGATGCTCATAAGCTGGTCAGATACAGAAGGAATGATATTACAAGCGAAAAGGATTCCTCCTTTATACTGCCTAAAAAGCCGGCTAACCTGCTGAAGAATATCCTGCCCAGAGAGGAAAATGATGTGAACCTCGCTTTCGATGAGAAAAATGCCATTTTCACGCTTTCAGAATACAAGCTGATTTGCAGGCTGGTGGAGGGTAATTATCCGGCATACGAATCGGTTATCCCGAAAAATAACCCTAACAAGGTTTATATCAACAGAATGCTTTTCCTGAATACGCTGCGGAGAGTTTCTGTCTACTCCAATCAGGCAAGTAATCTGGTGAAACTTCAGCTTACTTCAAATCAAATGGTCGTTTCCGCACAGGATATCGATTATTCGATCTCTGCCGTTGAAAAACTTAATTGCCAGTATGGCGGCGATCCGATGGAGATCGGGTTCAAGTCTCTCTTCCTTATAGATATTCTTAGTAATATAAACGGCGAAGAAGTAATTGCTGAACTTGCAGATCCAACACGTGCCGGAATCCTGGTCCCTAAAGAGGAGGAATCAGATGACGAAAATCTGCTGATGCTGTTAATGCCCATGATGATCAATACATGATACCAGCCCCGCTTCGGCGGGGTTCTTTTTATCCGCTATGACAAAAAAATCTTCGCAAAACGAAAATCAGGCCGGCTTTCCTTTTATTAATATAAAGCTCAATCGACCGATTGTATTTTTCGATATTGAATCAACCGGATTGAATACAGGTACCGACAGGATAGTGGAACTGGCTCTAGTCAAGGTTAATGGAGAAGGCGACAAGACAACTAAAACATATCGGGTGAATCCTGAAATGCCTATTCCTCCTGAAGTGACGAAAATTCATGGAATCACCGATGCCGATGTAGCCAATGCTACGACTTTTAAAATGATTGCCGGCGAGGTTGCTGCCATGATCAAGGGCTGTGATCTCGGCGGATATAATTCTGACAAGTTTGATATTCCGATGCTGGCGGAGGAGTTTGCGCGCGTTGGGTACGA
>CAILAQ010000754.1 GCA_903832165.1 uncultured Bacteroidota bacterium
ATTGCATAATCGGCAATACTGTGAATAGGCGCGTTCGGATCGCTATTGATGGAAATAATCATCGCTGATTCCTCCATTCCAGCCCTGTGCTGAATCTGCCCCGATATCCCGCAGGCAATGTAAAGCTTTGGCCTGACAGTAATACCTGTCTGTCCAACCTGCCTTTCATGATCAACATAACCGGCATCCACTGCAGCACGGGAGGCCCCGACTTCGCCACCCAAAAGGTTTGCCAGTTCAAACAGGAGGTTGAAATTTTCTTTCGATCCTACACCATAACCGCCAGCCACAACGATCGGTGCTGCCTTTATGTTGACTTTCCTTTGCTCCATGTGCCTTTCGATGACCTCTACAGCAAAATCAGTGCTGTTAAGAAATTCATTCACAGCAACTGTTTTAACTTTTCCTTTATGTGATAGGGAAAGAATCTCCTTTTTCATCACCCCTTCCCTCACGGTAGCAAGCTGAGGCTTGGTTTCAGGATTGATGATCGTGGCAATGATGTTACCTCCGAATGCAGGACGAATCTGATATAAAAGGTTTTTATACTCAGTATCCGTCTTCTTCTCATAATGATCTCCAATCTCCAGTTGCGTACAATCCGCCGTTAATCCGCATTTCATAGCAGAGGCAACGCGCGGAGCCAGATCCCGCCCCATGGAGGATGCTCCGAATAAGCCGATCTGTGGCTCTTCTTTGCGAAAAATGCCGATAACTATTGCAGCATGAGGCAGCGTCAGATAATTTGACAACCTTTTGTCGTCGGCAACATGCACAACATCCACCCCATAAGGAAAAACCTGATCGGGAACTTTTTCCAGCCCGGATCCGATAGCAATGGCTTCCAGTTTGCAGTTCAATTGATTGGCGAGCGACCGGCCTTTGGTCAGCAACTCAAGCGATACTTCAGCCACCAGGCCTTCTTCGATTTCGCAGTATATAAATATATTATTCACAATCTTCCCGTTTAGAATTTAATAATGAGTTAGCCTAGCCAATAGTGCTGTTAGCAATCAGTTCCTTGACCAGCCATTCAACATCTCCGTTATCTCCGGAAAGGACCTTGGATTCTTTGGCAGTAAATACAACATTTTCAATCTTCTTGACTTTTGTCGGCGAACCGGCAAGTCCCAGCCAGGTATCATCCGCTTTCACATCATCAACACTCCATTCCTCAATTCTCAGGTAGGGTCGGTCCGTCTGAAGTCCGATATAATCCTCGCTTGAATTCTGCATTTCAGTAACTGTTTGTGCATGCTTGAATTTCATCAGCCGCTTGGCATTTCGCGGACGGCAAGCCGGAGCTGAATTATGTACGGTGATCAGAAGAGGAAGAGTAGATTTTACAATCTCAACACCCCTTTCCAGCCGTCTCTTGATTATTATCTCGTTTTCCGATATATTCTGAATCTCTTCCACATAGGTCACCTGAGGCAAATTAAGCTTTTCAGCCACCTGAGGACCAACCTGTGCCGTATCGCCGTCAATTGCCTGCCGCCCGGCTATTACAAGGGCATAGGGCTCCATTTTTCGAATTGCCATCGAAAGGGCATACGAAGTTGCCAGGGTATCCGATCCGGCAAATTTTCTGTCGGTCAGCAGATATCCCTTATCAGCGCCCCGATAAATGGCTTCCCTAATGATTTCTGCCGCACGTCCTGGCCCCATAGTAAGGATAACTACCTCACTGTTAGGATATTTATCCTTAATCCTCAGAGCCTGCTCGAGAGCATTAAGGTCCTCCGGATTAAAAATTGCTGCCAATGCACCTCTGTTAACTGTCCCGTCTGCCTTCATGGCATCTTTCCCAACATTACGAGTATCAGGAACTTGTTTAGCTAATACAATGATTTTCAAACTTTTCATTATTGATTGGTTCAATGTCGCCGACAAATATAAAAAAAAAGCCCTGCCTAAAAAGCAGGGCTGAAAATCTTATGCCTCCGCGGTGGGCCCACCAAATGACATGGGAATCATCGGACCCCCTGTCCGCTCTACATTTTTGATCACCCCATGTACCGCTTCAAACTTCTGAACATTATCCTGCAATGCAAATAATAAACGCTTTGCATGCTCCGGTGTAAGAATAACACGGCTCTTAACCTTGGCTTTTGGTAAGCCAGGCATGATCCTGACAAAATCAATAACAAATTCCGAACTTGAATGTGTTATAATAGCCAGATTTGAATATACTCCCTGAGCAATCTCCTCACTCAGTTCAATATTGATCTGATTCTCCATTTTTCCCTGATCTGCCATTTTTTATCCTTTCTATTCGTTTAGAGCAGATTTTCCATGCATTAGAGCCTGATAATCATCCATAGACCCTACCACAATCTTTTCGAAATTCCGGTTTCCGGTTCCAGCAGGAATCAGGTGACCAACAATAACGTTCTCCTTCAGACCTCTCAGCTCATCAACTTTTCCAAGAATCGCTGCTTCATTCAGCACTTTCGTTGTTTCCTGGAAGGATGCGGCCGACAGCCAGCTGCTTGTCTGCAATGCAGCACGGGTAATACCCTGCAATATCTGGCTTGAGGTGGCAGGTATGGTATCGCGTGATTCAATAACACGTAAATCCTTGCGCTTAAGTATAGAGTTTTCATCACGGAGCTTACGGGCCGAAACAATCTGTCCCGGACGAACATTCTGAGAATCTCCGGCTTCGAGAACAACTCTCTTGCCGTAAATCCAATCGTTCTCTTCCATAACCTCCATTTTGTCAACAATCTGTTTTTCAAGGAATTTTGAATCACCCGGATCTTCAATGACCACCTTACGCATCATCTGACGGACAATTACCTCAATATGTTTATCATTGATTTTAACACCCTGCATACGGTATACTTCCTGAACTTCGTTCACGATATATTCTTGTACAGCTGTAGGTCCTTTAATCGAAAGAATATCTGATGGCGTAATGGAACCGTCTGAAAGAGGAATACCTGCACGAACATAATCATTCGGTTGTACCAGAATCTGTTTCGACAATGAAACCAGATACTTCTTAACCTCACCGGTTTTCGAGGTAATCACGATTTCACGGTTACCACGTTTTACTTTACCATAAGAAACCTCACCGTCGATTTCAGCAACAACGGCCGGATTCGATGGGTTACGGGCTTCGAAAAGTTCAGTTACCCTTGGCAAACCACCTGTGATATCACCAGCTTTACTGGCAGATCTTGGAATCTTCACCAGAATCTCTCCAGCTTTAACGCTATCGCCTTCTGAAACAGAGATATGCGATCCTACCGGAAGGTTGTAAATTTTCAGCGGCTCGTTATTCTTAGCCAAAATTACGATCTCAGCATTTTTGGTCTTATCTTTTGTTTCGATAATAACCTTTTCGCGGAAACCTGTTTGCTCATCAGATTCTTCACGGAAAGTTATCCCTTCTATCACACTGTCGAACCCAACCTTACCGGCAGCTTCTGATACGATAACAGCATTGAACGGATCCCATTCGCAGAGCAGAATTCCTTTTTCAACATCATCTCCCTCATTGGCAAATACTTTTGCACCATAAGGAATGCTATGTGTCGTAAGTGTAATTCCCGTATTCTTGTCAACTATCCTCATCTCAGCCAAACGACCGATAACAACCTTTCCTTTAACTGTACCATCATTAAAATCGACAGTCCGAAGTTCGTCAAATTCAAGGCGTCCGTTGTACCTGGCAATAATGCTTGATTCAGTAGCAATGTTTGATGCAGTACCCCCAACGTGGAATGTCCTCAAAGTCAGCTGAGTTCCAGGTTCACCGATGGACTGTGCGGCAATAACTCCGACAACATCTCCATTCTGAGCCAACCGGCCGGTAGCCAAACTCCTACCGTAACATTTTGTACAAACACCAAATTTTGATTCGCAGGTAAGAACCGAACGAATTTCAACTCTTTCAATCGGCGATTCATCAATGACGTGAGCTATAGCCTCCGTAATTTCTTCACCTGATTCAACAATCATCTCGCCTGAGGTAGGATGATAAATATCGTGCAAACTTACACGGCCCAGAATACGGTCGTACAAGCTTTCTACAACTTCTTCATTATTCTTCAACGCACTGGCAACCAGTCCGCGAAGCGTTCCGCAGTCTTCTTCAGATACTATCACATCATGCGATACGTCAACCAATCGACGGGTTAAATAACCGGCATCAGCTGTCTTAAGAGCGGTATCCGCAAGACCCTTACGGGCACCGTGGGTGGAAATGAAGTACTCGAGAACTGACAATCCCTCTTTGAAGTTCGACAAAATCGGGTTTTCAATAATCTCTGCACTGGTTGAACCGGATTTCTGCGGCTTGGCCATAAGCCCCCTCATACCGCATAACTGCCTGATCTGCTCTTTCGATCCACGAGCACCTGAGTCAAGCATCATATAAATGGAGTTGAATCCGTCACGGTCAGTTCTCAGTTTGTCGAGCACCGTCTGCGTCAAACGCGCATTTGTATGTGTCCAGATATCAATAATCTGATTATATCTTTCATTATTCGTTATGAAACCGTTGTTGTAGTTCCCAAGAACTTCATCAACCTGATCATAACCATCTTTTATCATTAAATCCTTTTCCTTTGGAATGATAACATCATCAAGGTTAAAAGAAAGACCACCCCGGAAGGCAGCATGGAACCCGATTTCTTTAATATCATCAAGGAATTTCGCTGTTTTTGCAGTACCACATTCTTTGAGCACCCAACCAATAATTTCACGAAGTGATTTCTTGGTGAGAAGGGTATTCAGATATCCTACCTCCTCCGGAACAACCTCATTGAAAATTACACGGCCGACAGTAGTATCAATAATACGTACAACCTGTTTCCCATCAACCATATCCTTGGCTTTCACCTTGATATTGGCATGAAGGTCCACTACTCCCTCGTTATAGGCGATAATAACCTCTTCTGAAGAATAGAAGCTCAATCCGTCGCCTCTGCCACGGTTACCATCGGTACTGATGCGACCTTTGGTAATGTAATAAAGTCCGAGAACCATGTCCTGTGAAGGTACAGTAATCGGAGCGCCGTTAGCAGGGTTAAGAATATTATGCGAAGCAAGCATCAGCATCTGGGCTTCCAGGATGGCGGCATTTCCAAGCGGAAGATGAACAGCCATCTGGTCACCGTCGAAGTCGGCGTTGAAAGCCGTACAAACCAGCGGATGCAATTGAATAGCCTTACCTTCAATCAATTTAGGCTGGAAAGCTTGTATTCCAAGCCTGTGGAGGGTTGGAGCCCTGTTCAGGAGAACAGGATGGCCTTTCAGTACATTTTCAAGAATATCCCAAACAACAGGATCCCTGCGGTCGACAATTTTTTTAGCCGACTTTACAGTTTTTACGATCCCTCTTTCAATAAGCTTGCGAATAATAAATGGCTTATAAAGCTCGGCAGCCATGTCTTTTGGCAAACCGCATTCATGCAATTTCAACTCAGGTCCGACAACAATAACCGAACGGGCAGAATAGTCAACACGTTTACCAAGCAAGTTCTGACGGAACCGGCCCTGTTTCCCTTTAAGACTGTCGCTTAAGGATTTCAGCGGACGGTTTGCATCAGTTTTTACAGCGTTTGATTTCCGGCTGTTATCGAACAGGGAATCAACAGCTTCCTGAAGCATACGTTTCTCATTGCGGAGAATAACTTCCGGAGCTTTAATTTCGATAAGCCTTTTCAAACGATTATTACGGATGATAACCCTGCGGTACAAATCGTTCAGGTCGGAGGTGGCAAA
>CAILAQ010000755.1 GCA_903832165.1 uncultured Bacteroidota bacterium
CAGCTTTGTTATTGTCCCTTGGATTTTTCTTCTTCTGGCTGGGGCGGATCTCCGGAAGCGTAATCATGAAATGGATCAAGCCAAACAGGATGATTGCCACTTATGCTTTGGTGAATGTTGTAACCATGATGCTTGTGGTCGCAAATCTCGGATGGATCTCACTCATCGCCCTGTTTGTTACCTATTTTTGCATGTCGATTATGTTTCCTTCGATTTTCGCCTTGGGTATCCGGGGGTTGGGTGCACAGGCAAAACAAGCCTCATCCTACCTGGTTATGGCAATTGTGGGAGGCGCAATATGCCCGGTTTTCATGGGTTGGATTGCAGATAAACATGGCATGCAGATTGGATTCCTTGTCCCAATGGTCTGTTTTATGGTTATTTTCCTGTTCGGTTATCGTGGATACAGGGAGAAAACCAATCAAGTGGCGTCAGTTTAAAATCCTTCAGGGGAAATATTCTGAGAATAAAAAAGTAACCGGTCAACTATCTGGGCTGCAAGGATGGAAGCCCATGCCAGTAAGGCCGGGGCAAATAGCAGGCGGTTCTGGGTAGTGTCTGATCGAATGGTGAAGAATGCCCAGAAGCCGAAGCCTACTGCCAGTAAATATAGAATCAGCCGTAAATAGAAAGCAATAAGGTGATTCTGCAGAAGAATTGCTAATCCTTTTCCTCCTGCAAAATCTGGGTGGTCCAGCCACGACATGTAAATCGGCAATATGGCCAGCTGAATAACAGGAATACTTATCGTAAGGATGACCAGTGATTTTTGACTCGCCCAGGACCCATGGTTGATTTGAAATAACAAAAGCAAACTTGCTCCCATAACGATGGCCGCCATATAAAATCCCAGTGGGGTAAAGAAAGTATTCCAGGCCGGTCGCGCCGGTATCATGTAGATTTTGCTCATGATGAAAATCAGGATTACTCCCGCAACAGCTGTTATATCAACTGTCCATTTCAGCGATCTGCCGGCCGAAGGCATCACGAAGTGCAGAATCGTCGTAATCAGTAAAAGCGATGAATAAATCAGCACACCGCTGATCTCGCGGCTCAGCCATGAAGCTCCCATATTGGCAAGCGACCGTGTGGCATTGGTTGGATTACCCAAATGTAAAAATGAAAAAATGACCCCAACTAATGCAGCACCAAGGGCTATCAGAAGGATCCAATGATATTTTGAAGGGAAAACAACCCTGCTGCGATACATCGGGAAAAGGATAAACAGGTCGTAAATCACCATTATCCCTGCCGATAATTGCATCGCCAATGAAAATACTACTAAAGGCCATTCACTGCTCTTCATTCTTTTACCTCCTCACGATTGATGATTGAAGCATTTAATTTCTTTGCCAGCTTGGCTCCCGGATGCTTTCTGATAAACAATGCCGGCTTGGTAATGGCAGGGTCGGGAAGCGGATAAATGGTACGGTTGTCTCCATGTTTTTCAATCAGCAGGTCTGTCAGTCCGAATTCCAATGCGCGCATCGGACAGGAAGTTACACATACCGGCTGTTTACCCTCCAGAACATAATCCCTGCAGAAATCACATTTCTGCATAATGCCCTTTTGCTTGTTGTACTGCGGAGAACCATACGGACAGGCCCATTCGCAATAGCGGCATCCAATACATTTATTCGGATCCACCAGAACCATGCCATCGGATTCTGCGTGCATGGCCTTTGTAGGACAAGCTTTTACGCAGGCCGGATCTTCACAGTGATTGCAACTGATCGAAAGGTTATACGCAACAATGTCGTGCTCCCAGGCCCCTTCATCCGTTTTGTTCCAATTAGCTCCGGAAACTTCATAAACCCTTCGAAAACGAATTCCTGATTCCAGGTCATTTTTATCCTTGCAGGCTACCTGGCAGGTTTTGCATCCCGAACAGGCTGCTGTATCGCAAAAGAATCCGAAGGTGCTCAATTTTTAGATTTCTTTATTTCTACCATAATAGTATGCTGGGCATTTCCAAATGCCAGCGGCGTCCATCTCTCAGATGATAATATATTAATATTGCCGTTCATGTCTGTACCATCAGCTCCGGGCTTTGTCCAGGCACCCTGCGGAACAGCTACAACACCCGGCATAATTCTCGGAGTTACCCGACAGGGAAGATCGATCTTTCCCCTGTCGTTAAAAACCAGAACCCTGTCGCCATCATTTAATTTCCGCTCCCTGGCATCAACAGGATTGATAAATACCCGCTGAGGAAAGGCCTCACGAAGCCAGTCGACATTGTCGTGTGTGGAGTGAACCCGCCCCATATAGTGAGGTCCGATGGCCTGAAGCGGATAAGCCGCAGCTTCCGGGCCAAATGGAGATTCCCACTCCTGAATGTATTTTGGAACAGCTGGGATCTCTTCTTTCAACCCCATGTCAAACAGCGTTTTGGAGAATATCTCAATTTTCCCGCTGGGGGTCTTTAATGGATTGTTGACCGGATCTTTCCTGAACGCTTCAAAAGATATCTTTGGATCATTAACGGGAACACTGTATACCCCCTGATTCGATTCAACGAATTGCTCAAACGGCGGCAAATTTGGAAAACGTGTCTCCCGGTACTGATCCCATAACTTATGTGTCCATCCTCTCTCATCCAGCCCTTCAGTAAATTTCTCATAAACGCCGAGACGGGCGGCCAGATCAGCGCAGATACGATAATCTGATTTTGACAGACCCGTGGGTTTAACCACTTGCGGCATTAAAATAACTTCTTCTCCGTATTTCCAGCCATCCTCAAGTCCCCAGGTTTCAAAATGCGTGCATACCGGAAGAACAAGGTCGGCATATCGGGCCGAATTGGTCATGAACTGATCCTGAACCACAATAAACTCAGCCATGGATTCATTTTCCAATATCCTCCCCGACCTGTTGATATTGCCGTGCTGGTTCATCAGGATATTTGAAGCAACTGACCAGATGAATTTTATATTGGAATTTAACTTTTCAGCACCGGTAAGACCCTCTTTACTCGTTAGCGTCAAACCCCGGATAACTGCTTCCGACCATAGGAAGGTTGGTATTTTTGCTTTTACAGGATTTATGCCCGTTGGGAAGATACTCCAGAAAGGCTCACCTCCGGGCTGGTGGGCAATGCCGGAAGCCCAGCCTCCGTGGATACCC
>CAILAQ010000756.1 GCA_903832165.1 uncultured Bacteroidota bacterium
GGATATACTACGATTGAGCAGAAAACTCCGTAATTCTCACGCAGGTCGAACACCAGGTTGGTGGCTTCCGGAGTGGTTCCGTTCAGGAAGACCGGAGTCACCGGTGATTCGGTGTTGCCAAGGTTGAATCCTTTGGCTTTAAGTCCTGACTGCAGGGCTTCAACAATGGTCCAGAGCTGTTGCTTGAGTTCCGGTTTTGTCCGAAGCAGTTCCAGCCGTTTGATAGCCCCGATAACGCAAGGCATCGGGAGGGATTTTGCGAATATCTGCGAACGCATATTGTACTTCAGGAAGTTGATGACATCCTGATCGCCGCAAACAAATCCGCCGATCAAAGCCATCGATTTCGCAAAGGTTCCGAAATACAGGTCGATACCGTCCTGTACTCCGAGATGTTCTCCTGTTCCTGCGCCTGTTTCACCCATGGTGCCGAAACCATGTGCATCATCAACCAGGAAACGGAAATTATATTTTTTCTTCAGCGCCACTATTTCTTTGAGCTTGCCCATATCACCCGACATGCCGAATACTCCCTCGGTGATCACCATCACGCCGCCACCAGCCTCGCCAGCGATCTTTACCGCACGAACCAGCTGCTTTTCGAGGTTTTCCATATCGTTATGGGGAAAAACAAAACGCTTGCCGATATGCATTCTCAGGCCATCAATAATGCAGGCATGAGCTTCGGAATCATACACAACAACATCTTTCCGGTCGAGAATCGAATCGATTATGGAAACCATTCCCTGGTAACCGTAGTTCAGCAGATAGCATGCTTCCTTTTGTTCGAATTCGGCAAGCTGCTCTTCCAGAATCTCGTGGTTGCGGGTATGTCCCGACATGGCACGGGCACCCATCGGATAGCCCAGACCCCATTCAGCCGCTGCTTCAGCATCAGCCTTTCTGACTTCGGGATGATTGGCCAGTCCGAGGTAGTTGTTTAAACTCCAGGCTAACACCTCTTTACCGCGGAACATCATGCGCGGTTTTATCTCTCCCTCAAGTTTCGGAAACACAAAATATCCATCAGCTTCTTTAGCATATTGACCAAGTGGCCCCTTATTTCCTTTGACTTTTTCAAATACGTCCACGGCTATAATTATTTGATTTTAATTGCCTGCTAAAATACTATTTTTCCGACTCCGCAGTTTTCAGTATAAATACCGCAAAAAAATGTATCTTTGCGCCATGTTTAAAAAAATTGGTATAGGGTTCTTAACCATTGGATTACTAGGGCTTATTCTGGTGTCGTGCAGTGATTATCAGAAGCTTTTGTCCAGTACTGATTATGATTTGAAATATACAAAGGCTATCGAGTATTTCAATAAAAAGGACTATACCCGGGCATCAACGCTCTTTACGGAATTGTTAACGATCTTCAGGGGTACAGAAAAGGCAGAGGAAGTAAATTATAAATATGCCTACTGCTATTATCATCAGCAGGACTTTACGATGGCAGGATATTACTTTAAGAATTTCGTAACCTCCTTTCCGAATTCACCGCTTGCTGAGGAGTGTTCCTTTATGATTGCCTATTGTTTTTACGAGGATTCTCCCATTTCCAGCCTCGATCAGGCCAGTACTTACAAGGCGATGGATGAACTGCAGATGTTCATGAATCAGCACCCGGGCAGTACGCGAACCGCTGAATGCAATAAATTGATTGATGAGCTCAGGGAAAAGCTGGTCAAGAAGTCATTCGACAGCGCCAGTCTTTACTATAAGCTTGGTGATTTTAAGGCAGCAATTACGGCCCTGAATAATGCCGTAAAAGAATTTCCTGATACTCATTACCGCGAAGAACTCATGTTCCTCATCGTGAAATCGAGCTATGAACTGGCGGCCAAGTCAGTATATGAAAAAATGAAAGAACGGTTCCAGAGTACCGCCGAAGCCTACGTCGGATTCAAGGAAGAATATCCTGAATCAAAACATTTGAAGGAGGCTGAGCGTATATATACAAATGCATCTAAATATTTGAAATAATGGATTACAAAAAAAGTAATGCACCCCTGACAACGGTTACCAGGAATCTTTATGATATGGATAATCCTACCGGGAACCTTTATCAATCTGTGGCCATTGTATCCAAAAGGGCAAACCAGATCAGCGTTCAGATGAAGCAGGAATTGAATACCAAGCTTGAGGAATTCACTTCCTTTACTGATAATCTGGAAGAAGTTTTTGAAAATCGTGAGCAAATCGAGATATCCAAATTCTACGAACGTTTGCCAAAGCCAACTCTCATTGCTATCCAGGAATTCATGGAAGGTAAAGTTTATTACAGGACTCCTGACGCCGTCGGAACAGAAGAGGTATAGTTTTACCCCTGGTTATGTTGCAGGGCAAAAAAATCATTCTCGGGATTACGGGCAGTATCGCTGCCTATAAATCTGCTTTCCTTACGAGGCTGCTCGTGCGGGAAGGTGCTGAGGTGAAAATTATCCTGACTCCTTACGGTAAGGAGTTTATCACGCCTGTTACTCTCGCAACCCTTTCAAAAAATACGGTCATTACCGACTTTTTTAACCACGATGATGGTTCATGGAATTCCCATGTTGATCTGGGAATATGGGCCGATGCCCTGTTAATTGCTCCGGCAACGGCAAATACCATGGCCAAAATGGCTAACGGTATTGCCGATAATCTCTTACTGACAACTTATTTTTCGGCCAGATGTCCGGTCATTATAGTCCCGGCCATGGATCTTGATATGTTCCGCCATCCCGCAACCCTGAAGAATATGGAATTACTCCGGTCATATGGGAATTTCATAATAGAACCAACTACCGGTGAGCTTGCCAGTGGCCTTGAAGGCAAGGGCCGGATGGAAGAACCGGAGAAAATTGTAGAGTGGCTGAAGGATCACTTTAAAAAAAAAAGCCGGTTTAGCGGCAAAAGAGTCCTGATAACTGCCGGGCCTACGCATGAGAAGATAGATCCGGTGCGTTTCATTGGCAATTACTCCTCGGGAAAAATGGGCTATGCCATTGCAGCAGCTTTTGCCAATGAAGGGGCATCTGTAGAACTGGTTTCCGGCCCGGTACAGATTTCTCTCAATAATCCTTCAGTTAACATACATAAGGTTACATCGGCTGAGGAAATGAATCGGAGTGCAAGTGCGCTCTTCCCAGCTATGGATATCGTGGTTTTTGCAGCCGCAGTCGCCGATTACAAGCCCGAAAAACAGTCGTTATCAAAGATCAGGAGAACGGGAAACGCAATGGTTATCAACCTGGTGCCGAATGAGGATATCGCTGGAAAGCTCGGGCGGCAGCGATTGGAAAATCAGCTCCTGGTTGGATTTGCGCTTGAATCAGAAAACGGCGAAACCAATGCTTTCAAAAAGCTTACGGAAAAGAACCTGGATATGATTGTTTTGAATAACATGAATGTGCCCGGTGCAGGTTTTAATGTCGATACCAACAAGATTATCGTCATCGGAAAAGACAATAATCAAAAGGAATTCGAGTTAAAGTCTAAAGATGATGTTGCTAAGGACATTATTAATGAAATCTTTAATTTGATGATAAACCGTTCCTATGCGTAGAATATTTCTGCTTCTATTAATTACTCTGGCTTTTCGCACAGTATCAGGCCAGGAACTGAATTGCATGATCAGTGTCGTTTCTCAGCAGATTCAAGGTTCGAACCGCGAGATATACGACAACATGCAAAAGGCCATGACCGAATTTGTTAACAATCAGAATTGGACTGATCATATCTTCAAGGATGAGGAACGGATTCAGTGTCAGCTGATGTTCAATATAACAGACAAGGTTTCGGACAATGAATTCGTGGGCACTCTCCAGATACAGTCGAGCCGGCCGATTTTTGGAACATCACAAACTACTGTCCTGTTTAACCATCGGGATAACGATATCCATTTTAAATACAATGATTTTGAACCCCTTCGGTTTAATGAAACCCAGTTTACTTCCAACCTGGTCTCTGTTCTGGCTTATTATGTAAATATTATTTTAGGACTTGATTATGATTCATTTGCCCTTGAAGGAGGCAGCCTTTTCTTTCAAAGAGCGGAAGCCATTAAAAATAACGCACAGAATGCACAAGAGTCGGGCTGGAAGGCATTTGAGGGACTGAGAAACAGGTATTGGCTAATCGAAAATATCATGAATGATAAATACCGTGCTGTCCGCGCATGCTATTACAATTATCACCGGATGGGCCTGGATCGTATGGTAGATAGAATCGATGAAGCCAGGGCAGTGATCGCCGATGCCCTGATCGAATTGCGCCCGGCTTATCGTGAGAATCCGAC
>CAILAQ010000757.1 GCA_903832165.1 uncultured Bacteroidota bacterium
ACAGGCTCCATCCCAAACGAGCATATTACGCCCGGTAAGGCTATTCAGGTAGTTTCCCAGATTCCTGTCAGGCGCAAATATGATTTTTTGCTCCTCCGGAATATGCTGAATGATTTTCAAGGCATTGGTTGAGGTGCAGCAAACATCCGACAAAGCTTTAATTGCTGCACTGGTGTTTACGTAGGTCACCACCATATGATCCGGATGTTCGTTGCGGAATGCAGCAAATTCCTTAGGCGGACATGAATCAGCCAATGAGCAGCCGGCCATCTGATCAGGAATGAGAACCTTCTTTCCCGGAGAGAGTATCTTGGCGGTTTCAGCCATGAAATGCACCCCTGCAAATAATATCACATCAGCCTCGGTTTCTGCTGCCTTTCGCGATAAATCAAGGCTGTCTCCTACAAAATCGGCTATATCCTGAATATCTGCCTCCTGATAATAATGAGCCAGAATAACTGCATTCTTTTCCTTCACCAGCTGACGAATCCCTTCAACCAGATTTATGCTGCTGTCAATGGGTTCATCAACAAATCCCTTTTTCACCCAAGAATCTTTCATGAAGATTGATTTAAATTTCGTAGAGACGGATAATTGTCCGTCTCTACCGGGATGCAAAAATAGAAATTATTCATTCCCCGGCCGACCGGTTTTTCAGGCTGCGAAAATAGCCGGTAATAATATCCTGATCCGCTTCGCTGGCACCTATCCTGAAAGTATCTTCAAAAGCTTCACCGGCCATGAGGTCACCGGGCTTACCTTCGATTAAAGCACCCCCATTCTGCAAGAGCCAGAGATGATCGGCCGTGTGAACTGCCAGATCAAGATCATGCGATGAAAACAGGATACTCTTTCCGGTTTCATCGGCCAGAGTGCGCAACAATCGCATGATGGAAATACGGTTTGGCAAATCCAGGTGAGCAGTGGGTTCATCCAGAATAATCAGCGCCGTATCCTGAACCAGGGCTTTCGCCAGTAAGGCTCGTTGCTGCTCCCCGTCGCTAAGTTCATTAAAATACCGATTGCCATATCCTGCCAGTCTCACCTGTCCCAGTGCTGTCATAATCCGTTCGGGCCCCTGGTCCTCCCCTCGCCCCAGCCAATCGGTAAACGGATACCTTCCCATGGCAACCAATTGATATACGGTCAGGTTCCTGACATCAATCCTGTCAGTCAGTACAACGCTGAGCATGCGTGCCGTTTGCCTCACCTGATTGCTTTTTATCGGTTGTCCGAGTATTTTGATCGATCCTGCAATAGTGGGCTGTAATCCGGCAAGCGTTCTTAAAAGCGTTGATTTTCCTGAACCATTCGGTCCGAGTAAACCAATCACCTGTCCCCTCCCGATATTCAGATTTAAGTGACTGGATAAAACCAGCGGCGTCCGGCCGGGATGCGGATATCCGATCGATAAATCGTTTGATTCCAGGATTGCGATATGTTGACCGGATTGCATCATGATACTAATGGAGTGCGTCCCCGTCGGTTTCTGAGTATAACCCAGATGACGACCGGAGCACCAAAAATGGCAGTTACAGTATTGATCGGCAGAATCTGGTTTGAAGCCGGCAGCTGGGCAAGAATATCACATATCAGCATGATGATTGCCCCGCAAATCAGCGTTGCCGGGGTAAGCCTGCCATGATCCGAGGATCGGAGGATCGCCCTGGCGAGATGAGGAACTGCCAGTCCCACAAATGCAATCGGGCCGGTAAAGGCAGTTATTGCTCCTGTTAACAGACTTGTAACCAATATGATGATAATTCTGAACCTTTTAACATTTACCCCGATCACTCTGGCATGATTTTCACCCAGCATCAATGCATTCAATGGCTTTTTAAGCGCAAGACCGGCCAAAATCCCTGAAACAACCATCGGCCCAAGTAGTTTAAGATGTTCTGCGGTGACAGCACTGATGTCGCCGAAGGTCCACACCAGAAAGCTCTTGACCGCATCGGGGTCGCTGAAATACTGAAGCAGGCTTACGATTGCACCCGTAGCACTGCCAAACATCATTCCTATGATAAGTATCGAAACTGAATCAGCTACCCTCACCGAAACAAGAATAACAAGTATCATAACCAGCAAGGCACCTGCCATTGCAGCCAGAACCATTCCAACCTGGCCATAGGAAAAAATATGAACGAGGGCACTTCCACCAAACCACGAGGAGGCCATAACCAGCAGGGCAACTCCCAGACTCGCTCCTGAGCTGATACCCAGGACAAATGGTCCCGCCAGTGGATTCCGGAAAAGAGTCTGCATAAGCAATCCGCAAAGGGCTAACCCGGAGCCGGCAAGAATTGCCGTGATGGCCTTTGGCAGGCGAAGGCTCCAGATGATATAGCTGATATTCGGATCTCCTGATCTGCCCAGCAGAGCATCAAAAAAATCCCTGGAGGAAAGCCGGATGCTGCCGAACATCAGATCCCCGAAAAAGGCCAGAATCAGAATTCCGGTCAGCAAGGGAAATATCCAGCGGCCTGTCTTTGTCTTCATTATTTTAGTCAAACACCAAAGGTTTATAGTAATTCCAACTATGTGCCGGCATAAATTCCGGATG
>CAILAQ010000758.1 GCA_903832165.1 uncultured Bacteroidota bacterium
AGCCTGCGGTTTCAATCGGAGGGATAAATTATGGAAATTAAAGATTTTATAATCAGATTATTGGTGGCGATGGTGGCCGGAATCCTGATCGGGTTGGAAAGGCAGATCCATCATAAGAGTGCCGGAACCCGAACTAATGCCCTGGTGGCCATGGGCTCCGCTATATTTGTTATGATTTCATTCCAGATAACTGCTGAGAAAGGCGGGGATTCAACGCGAATTATTGGCCAGATAGTCACGGGCATTGGTTTTCTTGGAGCAGGCGTTATTCTGCATCAGGGAATGAATATTCAGGGACTGACGACTGCGGCCACTATTTGGTGCAGCTCGGCGATAGGATGTCTGGCCGCCGCTGGTTATTTTGCGGAGGTTACTGTAGCTGTGGTTGCTGTTGTTTTTGTAAATGTGTTCCTTCGCCTTTTGGATGATTGGATCAGAAAACCGGAAAGTCACGAAGTATGATTAAGAAAAAAGCCTTTTTTCACCCTGTCGGTGCTTTAAATCTCAAGAGTTCAATGCTGCTGGTTTTCATTTCGCTTACCCTGCTGTCCAATGCCCAGAATTCACGCTTCAAACCGTTTAATCCCAATGATTCGGTTTATCAGGTTTCAGGTAAGAAATTGATTATTCCGGCGGTTTTAACCGCTTACGGATTTTCGCAATTCATGATCGAACCGGTCCGTGCCTTGAACATCAATGTAAAGAATCAGATTAACAGCAGAGTTTCACAACCCTTCCATTTAGATAATTATTCGCAGTATGCGCCGGCAGTAGCAGTTTATGGATTGAATTTTCTGGGTGTCAAGGGGAAGCATAATTTTCTGGATCGATCAGCGATTATCGGAACAGCTGCAGTTATCATGGGTGTTTCGGTTGTAGGTATGAAAACCATTACTCATGTGGCGCGACCCGACGGATCGGGTTATGATGCATTCCCATCAGGTCATACCGCAACCGCCTTTACGTGCGCGGAGTTCTTATTTCAGGAATATAAGGATGTATCTGTCTGGTACGGGATCGCCGGATACACGGTGGCTGCCGGAACAGGGTTTTTGCGGATGTACAACAATCGCCATTGGCTCACCGATGTGGTTGCCGGAGCAGCTTTCGGAATTGTTAGTACGAAAATGGCTTATTGGATATTCCCCAAAATCAGGAAGTTGTATTCAAAAGATATACAAATCAGTTTTTCAATAGTCCCTCCAACAGACTTCCGAAATGGCCCGGTCAGGTAAATTTTTCAGCCCTTTCGGTGCATTGAGAGAGAAACTCTTTGCTCGCTTATATTTTGCACAAGCTGTCAGCCTGCTTGGTGATGCTGTGACCTGGCTGGGTATTGCCTTACTTGCATTTGAGTTCGGAGGCGATCATTCTGCACGTATTCTATCTGTAGCATTAACACTCAGGGTAACTGCCTACATTATCTTTGGCCCTTATGCCGGGGTGCTGGCTGACCGGATCGATCGAAAAAAAATACTGTATACCACTCATTTTATCCGAATGGCTATTGTGGCCACGTTGCCATTTGTTCATACACTCTGGCAATTATACATCCTGATATTTTTACTCAATATTTTCCACGCATTCTTTACTCCCGCATTCAAATCGGCCATTCCGCAGGTAATCGAAAATCGCGATAATTACTCCAGTGCCATCATCCTATCCAATGGCACCTGGCAATTGTTAGGCATGCTGGGCCCTGGTCTGGCTGGAGGATTGGCTGCATTCATGGGTGCCCGGCAGATATTCTTTTTTGATGCGGTCACTTTCATTGTGGCAGCTTTTCTGATCCTCGCGATTCCGGGAAAGCTGATTGCCTCAAATAAGGCGTCGGCGGCTGTACAGCTGAGG
>CAILAQ010000759.1 GCA_903832165.1 uncultured Bacteroidota bacterium
ACCCTCTGATTCCCACGGAGTTTAGCATCCCATAATGTAAAAAGTGAAGAATCGTTGTACAAGAGGTGGAAATCGCACCGATCAGGATGCCTGTTTTAAGGATCTCCTTATCGACATGAATTAAGGCTGAAACAAGAATTATCGCATATGTCACTGCAAACCAAGAGCCTATGACAGAGAAAAGTGCAACGGCAAATGTAAATGAAACCTTCCTGGCCAAACCTGAGAAGATGGTCCGAAAGAAAATTCGGGTCAGACGGTAATCGCTATACTTATTAAGAGGCATGAAAGGTATCTTCCCAACAAAGCTAAAAAATAATTGCCTTATAAAAGTAAGTTACATCCTCTGAGTTCAGAATTGTCGAATCTGCCTAAAACTTCAAAGCTGTCATCCCTGTGCTTCAGCCCGAGATCCTGAGTCTGAATAAAAGAGCAGGAGAATTGATTTGCAAGATCGATGACATCTATTCCGCCTGATTTTCCATCCGGCATCCGGCGAAAGGGATCGTAGGGATCCCGGATCAATATTTTCATCCATGGGGGAGAATGGTAGATACCGTTACCGGTTGACCAGGCCTGCGATAGGAGTTCTGTCATGCCGTATTCCGAACAGACAGATTCAATTTGAAATGCAGATTTTAGCAGGGCATGCAATTCATCACGGGTAATCTCATGACGACGGCCTTTCATGCCACCGGTTTCCACGATAATAGTGTTTTTCAGCGGCATGGGATGCTGTTCAGCCAGATCAAGGAGAGCAAAAGTAACTCCGATAAGCATCGTTTTTTGTCCGGATTCTTCAAGTAACGTCAGTTTCGCCGCCAGTTCATCAAGGTTGTTGAGATAAAAGCCGCTGAGTGGGTGGCTACTCAGGCTGATCAGGTGATTCATCATGAAGATAAGCGATGAATTGGGGCGTTCAAGGTACGACGGCAGGAGTGCCAGAAAGCACCATTCAGAAGGATCACCGAAAAACTTTTGGAAACCCTGCACCAGGCTCTCCTCATAGATCCGGTCGTCGAGAATAAAATGCTTGCTGGGCTGGCTTCCAGTTGTTCCGCTGGATTCGAAAATCCTGGTTTCCAATCCTTGTCCGGTAACCACCCGGTGATGCTTGAAAAATTCAATCGGCATAAAAGGAATATCCTCAATGGCTGAAATATCCTTCGAGTTGATATTCAGTTGGTTAAGATATTCCTTGTATACAATATTCTCCCGAGCCTGACGGAGGAAGGTTTTTAAAGTTGCCAACTTTAAAGCTTCCTTACCTAGGAAGCATCCTGTTAGAGTTGCCAACTTTAAAAAGGATGCCTCCATAGCAGGATAGTTTTAAAGTTGGCAACTCTAAATATTAGTACCCCCTTATTGCCTTGATACCCGGAAGCACCTGTCCTTCGATGTACTCGAGGAGGGCGCCACCACCGGTGGAGACGTAGGATACCTGGTCGGTCATACCGAACTGGTTCAGTGCGGCAACGGAATCTCCGCCGCCAACGAGTGAGAATGCGCCTTTTGCAGTGGCACGGGCGATAGCTTTTGCAACCTCAACGGTTCCTTTCTGGAAATTTGGCATTTCGAAAACGCCCATCGGACCGTTCCACAGGATGGTTTTTGAGTTTTCAATCACTTCCGAGAATTTTTCGATGGATTTCTCTGCAATATCCAATCCCATCCAGCCTTCAGGAACCTGGCCGATCGGGGAGATTGATGTTGTTGCCTCATTATCGAATTTATCTGCATTGATGCCATCCACCGGCAGATAAAAATTAACACCCTTTTCGCGTGCTTTTTCCAATACGGTTTTTGCCATTTCGACAAAATCTTCCTCTACCAGCGAATTGCCGACATTGCCACCCATGGCCTTGATAAAGGTGTAAGTCATACCGCCTCCTATAATGAGATTATCGACTTTGCCCAAAAGATTTTCAATGATGGTGATCTTGGTGGATACTTTTGCTCCGCCGAGGATTGCTGTGAAAGGTTTCTTTGGATCGAGCATTACCTTATCGATGCTGCTTACCTCATTATCCATGATATATCCGAACAGGGATTTACCCGGGAAGAATTCGGCAATTATGGTGGTAGAGGCATGTGCGCGATGAGCGGTACCAAAAGCATCATTCACATATATATCGGCCAGTTCAGCGAGTTTCTTTGCAAATTCAGGATCACCT
>CAILAQ010000760.1 GCA_903832165.1 uncultured Bacteroidota bacterium
GCATGACCAGCGAGG
This sequence comes from uncultured Bacteroidota bacterium, assembly GCA_903832165.1. Lineage (GTDB taxonomy): Bacteria > Bacteroidota > Bacteroidia > Bacteroidales > UBA12481 > UBA12481. The sequence continues at coordinate 16 of CAILAQ010000760.1, forward strand.
GCAAGGACATTCGTGATGTTGCATTTGCCAACTATTTCCCGGCAACTTTCGGAAGCAATTTCGGAATCGATTCAACCTCCACAGCCGACCTTTATAATCATGTGGAAGCCATCTCCATCGGCGCAGGTGCAACATATTTTATTGTATTGAATCAGAAGGAGGTGGAAAGCTGCCCCCGCAAATACGAAATATTCAAAACCATACGCATCTGGGAAAATGCCCGGGCCGCCAACGCCTTTCCCCGATCCGTAAAAAAACTCCTGGCTAACCCGGCCAACAACTGGACACTGGAAGAAACAGACAGGAATACATGGCAATTATTTCAGATTAAAAATGGAATAAAATCAGTCCCGACGGCTTTAAAAAGGGCCATGGGATACTGATTCCAATAAATAAATGATGGTCATAATATGGCTAAAGCAGGTGCAGGAATTCTTCTGTTATTCTCTTAACATATTAATATTTAGATAATAACATCTATCTTTATTCCAGCCACCGCTAAAAACTTACGCCATGTTAAAATTTATACTCCTGATAGTAGTAATTCCTTTTCTGATTCCAGCCCCGGTCGGGCATGCTCAGAAAAGCGACTTGTTTAGCTATGACAAAGAAAAGGTTTCCAGCATCATGGATCAGATAACTGAAGCAAATACAATCACCGGAACATCCTTTGCGCCAAAAGCAGATTCAGTACTTTACAATGTCGTTAGTGATGCCGGTCTGGTTTTCATTGGCATTGCATCGGGATTTGCCGGAATCGCCGGCGGATTTCTGATTGGCTTGAAACTGGTGCCTTCCGGCTCAGCAGTAACGGCCCTTATCGGAGGAGTTCTGGGAATAGTTGTTCCGGCGCTGATCACAGATTCGCGATCACAACATTCCGGAAGGACCCGAAATGTTGTCTTCGGCAGTTGCATCGGAGAGGGAATGACTGTGGGAATTACCATTATTGTATTAACAATCATCCTTCGTGGGTTATAACAAGTTGTAATGATGAGAAAAATTGGGTTTCTCCTGTTTGCATTGATATTTGCCGGCTCTGCCTTGGCACAAACCACCGCCACAAATTTCAACGTTAACGACTGCACAGGCACCAGCCATAATCTGTTTTCAGACCTTGATGCCGGAAAGGTAATTGTCCTCGTTTGGGTGATGCCCTGCGGAGCCTGCGTCGGACCTTCACTCGCAGCAAACAGCGTCATACAGAAATTTGCCGCATCCTTTCCCGGGCGAATATCACTATACCTGGTTGACGATCTGGCCAACACCAATTGCACCACTCTTTCACTCTGGGCTAAATCCAATGAGATTCCCATTACGGCGGCTTTTTCAGATGCGACTATCAAAATGACGGATTACGGTACTGTGGGCATGCCCAAAATAGTTGCCCTGGCAGGAACCGGTCACGAAATCATATTCAACCAGAACAGCGGCGTTGATGTCACCTTGCTGACCGGCGCTATCTCGAAACGGCTCATTAGCGGGATTAGCGAAATTCCCGCTACCGGATTTAACATGTCGCTATACCCCAATCCACTTACCAGCAATACATTAAAGCTAAAATATATATCAGACAGCAGCGAGGATGTGAATATCGATATTTTTAACGCTCTCGGATCAAACGTAAAAAAGATGGCTCTGTCAAAGGTTTCAAACGGAAATAATGAGATTGAAATTGACCTTGGGTTTTTATCCAGCGGCGTATATTTCTTCAGATTGACAGGCGGAAGGAAATCAGGGATTTTGAAATTAATTGTCAATCATTAATGTTGAAATTATTTAGCATGATCCGCTATTTTCTGGTCCTTGTCACCCTGTTAATTTCGTCCACTGAGTTAAAATCGCAGGGTTGCTGCTCGGGTGGAACCGGAAGTCCGATTGCCGGTGGTGCATCACAGGGGGTTCTCCAGGACAGGCAAATGGAAATCGCCGTTAACTATCAGTATTTCAACACGAACAGGTTCATGGCCGGGGACAGGGACACTGCACCACTGTTCGATAATTTCAAAGGCAATTACGCCTATTTCCGGGTGGCATACGGTTTCACCAAAAAGCTCACCATGTCGGTGGAATCAGGCTATTTTCTGAACAAGAGCCAGATCGGACTAAATAGTGCAGATACAATCCGGTCGTCCGGCATCGGCGACCTTATTTTATTCCCCAGATATGATCTGCTGAACCGTTCCACCGAAACCACCAAAACCGAAATAACAGTTGGTGTTGGCCTCAAGATCCCCGTGGGCACCTATAATGATTCAACGGTGGTTTTCATCAACCCCGTTTCCCTGAAGAAATACTATACTTACGCACCACCCACTGTTCAGCCAACCAACGGATCGTTCGACATGATCTTTTACGGCTTTTTATACCGGGGATATCCCACCAGAAATTTTAGGATTTTTGCCAACATGCTGTATATCCGAAAAGGATGGAATCCGTTGGGCCAGAAATTTGGCGATTATGCCACCGTGGGACTTTTTGCCGGTAAAACTTTCTTCAAGAAGCTGGGCGTTACCCTTCAGGTCAAGGGTGAATGGCTCGGAATGATGGACTACGACAAAAATATCGATATGCTTGCGCTATACAATATCGATCCGAATTCAACCGGAGGGCATAAAGTTTCGGTGGTTCCCCAACTGAGCTTCAGCCATAAGAATTTTACTTTTTATGCTTTAGCCGAAATGCCCCTTTATCAGTATGTCAACGAAATCCAGGTGGCTTCGCAGTATCTGGTCACAGCCGGAATCTCCTACCGGTTTTTCCCGTTTAAGAATCCTCTGGTGGTCACGAATTAGCAGGAAACCTCGCAACCTTTCCGGTTGTAGTAGTACCAATTCACAAAGGTGGCAATCACAACAAAGGCCAGAAGTCCTGTGAAGAAGAGCTTCGCATTGCCGTTGGCTTTAATTACCGCACCTATAAGGGTTGCGAAAATAAACGGGCCATAAGCTGCTATAGCTGCAGTCCAGCCAATTACTCCGCCTGCCTGCCGTGGATTTTTACCAAAAATGATCGGAAACTGCCTGAAAGTAGCCGCATTGCCAACACCTGTAAAGAAGAAGATGCTGAGCATGATGGTCACAAACATTGGAAATTGATCGATGCTTGTAGGCGAAACCAGGCCCAGTGCAATAAGCAGGGAACAGGAAATGGCAAGTCCGATTCCGGTGATGGTGGTTAAAATGGCTCCTCCGGTTTTATCGGCAATGAAACCAAATAAAACCCGGCTTGCCGACCCGATCAGCGGGCCGAAAAAAGCATATTTCAGCGGGTCCGGAGCTCCTTCGAAACCGCCATAGAGAGCTTTGATCATCAGCGGGAAAGCAGCAGATAGCCCCGAGAATGTTCCAAAAGTCATCAGATAGGTGATCGTGCAAAACCAGGTATGCTTATTTTTAAAGATATCAAGCTGTTCGCGGAATGAAGCTTTCACCGGTATTCTTCTCAATGTAAGCCAGGCCAGTATGGCAACGGCAATCAGAATCGGTACATACCAGAATGCTGCGCTCTGGAGGTGAATCTCCGAAGTCCCCAGAATCTCTTTCGTCCTGGGATTGACCTTGGTAAATGCTTCCGATGCTCCATATAACGAAACCCCGATCATCACCGGAGTCACAAACTGAGCCAGGCTGACGCCAAAATTTCCGATGCCCGCCTGTATGCCCAGGGCCGTCCCCTGTAACCTTTTAGGGAAAAACATGCTGGTGCTGGGCATGAACGACGAGAAATCGCCCCCGCCAAATCCCGCGGTCAGAGCCAGAACCATGAATACCCAATAAGGCGTGCCGGGGTCCATCACAGCAAAACCAATACCTATACAAGGCAGTAATTTAATAATCGTGGCAAAAGTTATGATGTTCCTTGTACCATAGATCGGCAGCAAAAAGGTATGAATAATGCGGAGTGTGCCGCCCGCCAGACCAGGCATTGCAGCCAGCCAGAAAAGTTGGTTGGTGCTGAATTTAAAGCCTATTCCCGGTAACTTTACCGCTATAACACTCATCATAAACCACGTGGCGAAAGAGAACATCAGTGCGATCGTGGTAACGGTTAACGTTCTCCAGGCAATTTTCTTACCCGTTGATTCCCAATAATTTACGTCCTCAACATTCCAATTCTCAATAATTGCTGCCATTTTTATTTTATTTGTTATTGGTTTTAGCATCCAGTCTTCGCACCACATTATACATCCAGAGCAGACAGATTGCCGAAAGGAAAAACATGAACATCCAGCAACTGGTCCACAATCCGGTCCCTTCGAGTAAATAGCCGAAAATAATCGGACAAAAGAACCCGCCAAGTCCGCCGATCACTCCAACCATTCCTCCAACCACACCCACTTCATTGGGGAAATAATCAGGGATCAGCCGGTAAACTGCGGCCTTCCCTATTCCCCAGATACTCCCGATCAGAAAAACCAGCACAACAAAAACCCAGATATTTGCCTGGAAAAAAATTACGGTATGCCCCTTTGCAATCAGTTGTTTTCTTTTCACTTTATCCCCTGTCGCAACCAGTGATTCCTGCCAGACATCCTTGGACGGAAAAATCAGTGTTTCCGATTCAGCATGATCAAGCCTGCCAGTTTTCTTTTGAAGGACATATTCGTTTTTACCCACCATGATATGACTATCCGTGACCTCCATCACCTGCCCGTCGGCCCTGGCGTTTATGCCGCTTCCCGGGGAGCGGATCTCCATCTTCGGAACGATCAGCAAAAAGCAGATAAGGATTGATGAACCCAATACCCAGTACATGACTTTTCTCCCGCCGATCCGGTCCGACAGCCATCCGCCGGCAGCCCGGATTAAACCGGAAGGCAGGCTGAAAGCCGTGGCAAAGAGTCCTGCAGTAACCAGCGGCAGATAGTATACATTGGTGAAATAGGGCACCAGCCATTGCGAAAATGCCACGAAGCAGCCAAACACGAGGAAGTAGTACAATCCAAAACGCCAAACCCTGGCGCTCTTTAGCGGATGCATCATCTCGCGCAAGGTTTTGTTGTTCGACTCAGGCTTTTTATTTCTGGTAAACAGAAGGAAAACAATACCCATAAGCAGCAGCACGCCTGAATAGATTACCGGCAAGGTTCGCCAGTGATCGATATTTTCTCCATTATTGGTAAGATTTTTCAATATGGTCGGGGCCAGCATGGTAGTTAGAGCAGCGCCTGCATTCCCGGCACCAAAAATCCCCAGAGCGGTGCCCTGCCATTTTTTAGGATACCAAACAGAGGTAAAAGCGATCCCTACAGCAAAGCCGGTTCCGGTGAGGCCAAATCCGAAGCTGCACAGGGCAAAGCCTGCAAAGCTCGTGGCCTTCGAAAGAAAAAACATCGGGATCGAGCACAAAAGAAGAAGAATGCCAAATACCGGCCTCCCACCGAACCTGTCTGTCAGCAGACCTACCGGAAGCCTGAACAGACTACCGGTTAAAACGGGAATTCCCAATAGCCATCCTATCTCCACGGGTCCCCAGTCGAAAACCTGGTTCCCGGCCAGAAAGGTGACCAGCACGCCATTCAGCATCCAGCAGGCAAAACAAACAGTAAAGGCTAATGTATTTAACGCCAGCATACGATGAGCTCTTCCGGTTACTTGTGCTTCCATAGTCGGTGTCTTTTAGTTATTTCGTGGCTTTATACCTTCGCGCATTTTTCGTGAAGCACGGGACTCTCGCAGATCACGGTTCCAGATCACAAGCTGCACACGCCTCCTTAAATAATTGACCGGATAAACCAGAAAGTGCATCAACCTGGTGAAAGGGATTAAGCCAAGAAAAGCAAAAGCGGAAATTGCATGTCCCTTTATGAGCAGGGGCATGGTCGTAATCACTGAAATATCAGGAGTAAGGGTAAATATCGATTTTAAATAAGGCACCAGCGCCGTGGCATACCAGCTGGTACCCCACCGGTGGAAATACGCAACCAGCAGCCCGCTTAATACCTGAATAAAAAGGAGGAAATACACCACCAGGTCCATCGTGGAAGTCACGCGATGCAAGCGTTTAACCGTAATCCGGCGGATGATCAGCAGAACGATTCCTATGAAGGAGATTATGCCGAATGCGAAGGCCGATACCTCGATCACCATTAGCCATAATGGCATGGATGTTAATATGATTATGCTTTTTGGCAATAAAAACCCGATCAGATGGCCGGTAAGAAGAACGACTATGCCGGAATGAAAAAGACGGCTTCCCCAGAATAATTTATTGGATTCAAGAAACTGGGAAGAGTGGCTGGTAACGGAGTATCCGTAATAATAATACCTGAGAATGCTGCCGATCAGAAATATCAGGATGGCAGCGTAAGGCAGGCCGATTAGTAAAAATGAATTTATCATAAATTACGGTTTAATGCTTTCTGCTTTTGTGTTTGGTAAATTCCATCCCGCAGGAATAAGCCGAGGCGCATTCAATCTCCTCCTGGTTGATGATGAAGGGCTCAAACAGAGATTCGCTGTAGTCGGTTTCCAGAATTTTTATGAGAATATTCAGCAGATTCAGGTAAATATTTTCTCCGGTCCTGAAGTTCCCGGCCATATGCTTAAGGGCCGGAATCAGCAGGGAAACCACCAGCTCTTCCCTGATCATCTGATCCTCCATTTTAGGCAGAAGTGTCAATACGTTTGGAAGATGATCGGGAAATTCGGTACCGCAGGGATTATCTGCCTTCAGCTGCTCGCTTTTCATGTTCAGCAGGAACTGTCCGCGCTTCGACTCCTCGCCAAAGAGTACATAACCGATATCGAGATAACAATCGGCATTCACATCAAATGTACGGATGTAGTATTCCTGCAGTTCTGAAACAGGCAAGCCTGTAAAATGCTGACCCACAACCTTAAGCCCGGACAGGTCTGCATCAGCATAAAACATCAGCTCCACCCTCAACTGTTGAATAATATCAGCATAATCCCCGCCGGGGTAACAAAAAAGGCGGCCAATCAGTGGATAGATCTGCATGGTTAAAACACCCTCCTTGTGCCCATTTTTTCTCCAAATCCGGTATTTCCTTTCCTGTCATCCGTGCTTTCAATCATTTCGATGGCTTCTTCGCGATGGGCGGGAGCAATAACAAACCGTTCATCATATTTTGCCAGTGAGGTCAGGCGGTAAATGGCATCGGCAATGTCAGCCGTCAAGCCGGTTTCGGCAAATGAATCTCTGATCATCCGGTCATCGATATCATCCACCGTGACTTTCCTTCTGTGGTAGCGCACGGTCATGAGCTTTTTCAGCACATTCCTGATTTTATCAGCATTTCCGGCTGAGAAGAGGTTGGCCAGATACTGAACCGGCAATCTTGAGTCTTCAATCTTTCCCCACAAATTTCCGGTGGTGGATTCATAAACCCCATTCGTCATGGTGCCCATTACAGGCAGCATCGGAGGCACGTAAAACAAGCTGGGCAGTGTGCGGAACTCCGCATGAAGGGGAAGAGCGATTTTCCACTCTTTCACGAATTTATAAACCGGCGATTTCTGCGCGGCATCAATCGTAGAGTCGGCAATACCATTTTTCTGAGCCTCCCGGATCACCTCCTCGCTGAAGGGATTCAGATAAATATCCAATTGCCGGTCGATCAGCTCATCTTCAGGGCAGTTTGCATATTCCTTAATTTTATCGGCATCGTATAAAAGAACACCCAGGTAACGGATGCGCCCCACGCACGAATGCATGCAGGCCGGTGCCTGTCCGGTTTCCAAACGGGGATAGCAGAGCAGGCACTTCTCCGATTTCCCGCTGGTCCAGTTGTAATATGATTTTTTATACGGACAGGCGGTCACGCATAAACGCCATCCACGGCATTTCTCCTGACTGATCAGAACTACCCCGTCCTCACCGCGCTTATACACTGCCCCGCTGGGACAGGCGGCAACACAGGAAGGGTTCAGGCAGTGGTTGCACATCCTGGGCAAATAGTGCATCGTCATACGCTCCAGCTGAAACATGGATTCCTGATCTTCGGCGCTGATATTGTTCAGGTTAATATCATTCCTGGCATAATCCGGCGTGCCGCTTAAATCATCATCCCAGTTTGGTCCGCCTTTTACATCGATGGGCTCTCCCGTTACCAGCGAGATTGTACGCGCCGTAGGCTGGTCGGATCCCTGCGGAGCCTCAAACAAATGGTCGTAATCATAAGTCCACGGCTCATAATAATCATCCATCACAGGCATGTCGGGATTATGGAAGAGCTTTATCATTCCGGTGGGATTTCCTGCCACCCGAAGTTTTAGCCGCTGGCCGTGTTTAACCCACCCGCCCTTATAAATTTGCTGGTTCTCCCAATGGCTCGGATAACCGGTGCCGGGCTTGGTTTCAACGTTGTTCCACCACATGTATTCCGCTCCTTTCCGGTCGGTCCAGATATTTTTACACGCGATTGAGCAGGTATGGCAGCCTATGCACTTGTCGAGGTGAAAGACCATTGCTGTCTGAGATCTGATATCCATAGTTCCTTCTTTTTCCGAATATTAAAAAACCAGTTTCTTCATCTTTTGCACCCTCACAAATGTGTCGCGGTTAACCCCCACCGGTCCCCAGTAATTAAAGTGATAGGAGAACTGTCCATAGCCGCCGGCGAGCAGATTGGGCTTTAGCCTCAGCCGTGTTAAGCTGTTGTGTCCGCCTGAGCGCTTACCTCCTCTGACCTCTGATTTCGGGACCGTATAGGTACGCTCGGTGGCGTGATAAATAAGGCAGATCCCTTTGGGAATGCGGGCGCTCACTATCGACCGGGTGCTATAAACCCCGTAATCATTATACACCTCAACCCAGTCATTATCGTTGATGCCCAGCGATGCCGCATCTTCCTCACTCATCCAGCATGGACCAATTCCCCTGGAAAGGGTATGCATGCGGATATTATCGGTATAGGTGGAATGAATTCCCCATTTGCCATGCGGAGTCAGCACATTCAGGATAATCGACGGGCCTGTTTCTTGGGAATTCTTCAGGTCGCCGAGTACGCCCGGTTTAGGAGAGGGCTTATAGGTCGGGAGATTTTCCCCGAACTTGATGTACAGTTCATGGTCGAGATAAAAATGCTGCCTGCCGGTGAGTGTTCGCCAGGGGACTGATTTTTCGAGATTATAGGTAAATCCCGCATACGCTTTCCCTTCTCCCATAGTTCCCGACCAGATCGGCGAATTGATATATCGGCGCGGCTGCGATTTTAAATCATCGAAACTGAGTTTCACATTTTTATTGCCTTCCGACAGATCGGTCAGCCTGAGTCCGGTGCGCTTCTCTGCATTCGCATAGGCACGGTCGGCCAGTACGCCATTGGTCAGCGACGACAGGTGAAGTATGGCATTGATCACTTCGTCGTCTTCCTTAAGAGATGGATATTTTACACCATTTACTTCTTGCAAATGGTCCCCATCCTTAAACATTTCATCATAGAAATCGGAGCAGTTGAAGCTGTTGCCATGCGCACCTATACCATTCCGCACATTCGGCCCAAGTGATATGAACTTATTGTAAATCTGCGTATAATCACGTTCCAGCACAACAATATTGTGCATGGTTTTACCCGGTACCGGCTCACATTCTCCCAGGCTCCAGTCCTTGACAGATGTCTGACTGATCTCCCCGGCAGAATCGTGTGCAATGGGAACATTAACAATATCCTTAACCGGCAGCGGGATATGGGTTTCAGCAAACTCCGACGTAATCCGGGCAATACTTCGGAAAATATCCCAGTCTGACCTGGCTTCCCATGAAGGCTTAACAGCGGCGGAAAGCGGGTGAATGAACGAATGCATATCCGTGCTGTTGAGGTCATTCTTTTCATACCAGGATGCGGTGGGCAAAACAATATCAGAATACAATGCCGAGGTATCCATGCGGAAATTTACGTCCACAATAAGGTCGAGCTTACCCTGCGGAGCCTCCTCGTGCCAGCGGACATCCTTCACGAGATCCTTTGAAACTTCGTCGGCTATGGAATTATGATGGGTACCCAGATAATGCTTCAGAAAAAACTCATGCCCTTTTGCACTTGACATCAGCGCATTTCCCCGCCATATGTACCACACTCTGGGAAAATTGATCTCCGCATCGGGATCGGCAACGGAATGGGTGAGCTTTTTTGTTTTGAGCTGATCCACCACATAGTCTACAATGCCCTGATCGTCCTTTGCGCCATTAAAGACAGCCTCCTTTGCAAGATCGAGATTGCTTTTGTCGTATTGAGGGTAAAAAGGCATCCAGCCATTCCTTACTGCCTTAACGATCATATCGGCGGTATGCATTTCGGTCAGGTCATTCCTTGGAACTGTATTGTAATCGCTGTGATTGCCGTCATACCGCCACTGATCAGAGTTCATGTAATGCCATATGGGCGTTTGCTGCAATCGTGCCGGTCCCTGCCAATCCTTGCCCGACATGATGGTGGCCCATGAATCCACCGGAGCCAGTTTTTCCTGGCCCACATAATGGTTCATGCCCCCACCGTTTTTCCCGATGCAGCCGGTCAATGCCAGGGCCATCTGCCCGGAACGGTAAATCAGATTGCAGTGATACCAGTGGTTGATTCCGGCCCCGATGATGATCATGCATTTTCCCTCGGTTGCGGCCGCAGTACGTATCCATTCCGAGGCGAACTGGAGGAGGGTATCGCTTCCTATGCCTGTAAAAATCTCCTGCCAGGCAGGGGTATAAGCAGAATCCTTATCGGTGTAATCCAGGGGATAATCGCCGGTTAAACCCCGGCTCACCCCATATTGGGCCATAATTAAATCATAAACAGTCGTGACCGGAACCCTGGCATCGATGGTATCGATATATTTCACCGGAACACCCCTCCAGCGTTTTCTGTCGAGCCCGAACTCACTGCATTCAACGAGATGAACATCATCCTGCTTTCCAAGCAGGGTGAGCAGTGGATAATACTCCGACTGGTCCTCGCCATCGATGGTGAGGGTACTCCAGTTACCGTCTTTGCTGTCCCACCGGTGTCCGGCGCTGCCGCGGGGGCACACAAGTCTTCCGGTTTCAACATCGATATTCAGAAACTTCCAGTCGCCATGCTCAGCCGATTTGAATTTTTCTATACGGTTGGCGCGCAGAAGTTTTCCGGGTGAATAACCGCCTTCCTTCTGTTCAAGTTCCACAAGAAAAGGGCTATCTGTGTATTTCGAAACATAGTCCAGAAAATAAGGGATCTGCTTCTCGTGATGGGCCTCTTTGAGTATGATGTGGGTTACAGCCATCCAGAATGCGCCATCCTGACCGGCATGCACGGGTATCCAGGTATCGGCATATTTAGCCACCATATTGAAGTCGGGAGAAAAAACAACCGTTTTGGTTCCGTTATGGCGCGATTCGGCAAAGAAGTGAACATCGGGAGTCCGGGTCATGGCCAGGTTGGCACCCATGACCGCCACAAATTTGGAATTAAACCAGTCGGCACTTTCGGCAACATCAGTCTGCTCACCCCACATTTCCGGAAATGATGGAGGTAAATCGCAATACCAGTCGTAGAAACTCAGATTTAATCCGCCCATCAGCTGCAGAAAACGCGATCCGCTGGCATAGCTGATCATGGACATGGCCGGTATTGGCGAAAAACCTGCCAGGCGATCAGGGCCATATTTCTTAACGGTATATATATTTGCCGCTGCGATGAGCTCAAGTGCTTCGGGCCAGCCTACCCTGCGCAAGCCTCCCTTGCCCCGGGCAACCTGATATTGCTTTCTTTTGTCCGGACTCTCCTGAATATTTTTCCAGGCTGCAACAGCATCACCGGTGACGGCCTTTTCAGCCTGGAATAAATCGAGAAGTGCACCGCGCATGAGCGGATATTTCACCCGGATCGGACTGTACAGATACCAGGATGCGGAAATTCCACGCTGGCAGCCACGCGGTTCATAAGGCGGCAAATTCTTGTCGAATACGGGATAATCGATAGCCTGCGTTTCCCATACCACAATGCCATCCTTCACATGAATGTTCCAGCTGCACCCTCCCGTGCAATTCACGCCGTGGGAGCTGCGTACAACTTTATCATATTGCCACCGGCTGCGGTAGAAATCTTCCCATTTCCGGGTCTGGGGCGATATTAAATCTTTGATCCAACTCATAGTAAGACAGTTCTTTTTTACATTGAATAGCGCTCTTGCCTTTTCAGGATGGCATGATTGACACTCTTTCGCTTCCTTCTGTTCCACACAAGGAAAATGGATAATACCAACAATAATCCGCTGACCAGTCCGGATCGAAGGAACTTCGACTTATTCGCTGAAGGCTCTGTGGCATTCTGGCTATCTGCGCTTTTTAAAAACAATTGCAGAAACACGTTCTCCTCATCCAGTATAGGGCTTCTTTGATAAGTGACAGTCATAGAGGGGAATGGCGGCATCATGATAATTCCGCGGATCCCGGCAAATCCTCCAAGTCGTGAAAAGGCTTTGGTCAGATCCTTTGCCAGGAGCCCACCCGTACCGATACCATGGTACGTAACATTATGGCAGGAAATGCAGGAGATCCCACCATTGGCAAACCGCTTCCTGCCGGTGAATAAATCCTGGCCGGTGGTGATGTCCTGCAGGGAATTTGCCAGCAAAAGGGAATCCAGTTTGCGCTGCAAGGCAACCTTTTTAGGGTCGGCAGCGCCAGCCATTGCTTTACCGCCGTTAATATATGTCAGTAAGAGATTAACCTGATCTGCCGTAAGGGCATTGTCGGGCATGACAACATTTTTGTACTCGGCAAGCAGGGCCGCTGCAACCGGATCACCGGATTTAATGACTTTCCCTGAAGATTGTATAAAACTCACCAGCCAATCGTAACTCCGCCGCCTGGTCACTCCCTTCAGATCGGGCCCAACCATGCGCCCTCCGCCTACGGAATGACAGGCTGTGCAAGGCTTGAACAGGACTTCCCCATCCTGCGAATGAACATTCTGACAAAAAATCCCGGCCATGAGGAGTCCGGTCAGAATAATTTTTTTAGAATCCATTTTCATGTTTGAGATAATTCAAATCGGGTTTTCCAGCTCGTCCCCGTGCCCTCGTTTATAATCGTTAGTTCCAGTTGTGCTGCATTGTCCTTTGCTACTACAGCCTGGCGATAAGTCACCTCTCCTGATTCATTCAGATGATTGAAAACCTTGTCGCCCAGCCTTGGCAAAAAGGGATAAGAAATCGTTAGCTGCTGATCCTCATCATCAACCAGTTTCATCGCTTCATTGAAAAGTATGGTTTCAAACATTTCAACCATTTCATTATCCGCTATCTTTTGCAGTTCCTCCTCTTTGTGCCCGCCAATCCATTCGAAAAATGTTGTGCACGTCTTCTCTTCAACTGCTTCCATGATTGCTTTAGGAAAAGGACTTCTGATATGCTCGTGATCGGTAAACCAGAATTCAAATCCCGGCCTCAGAAACCGGGTTGAGATGACCGAACGAACCTCATCCTGATTCATGCTCAGCTTAGTATTCAATCGCTGCCCCATAATTATTTAATAAAGATTTTACCGGCTTTCTTAATCCTGAAAAGATTGTAGAGGATGTAAAGGATCACCCCCCATACCCCGGCAAGGATTCCATTGGCGAGAATTAACAGCCAAACCGGACTCTTGCTGCGGGAACCCCATAATGTCCGCTCGTTGAATTTTGCATCCTCAGTTACTAATAAAGACCCCCACCTGAGAACCACTGCAGATTCGTTGTTTTTATAGAGAAAATCGTTTTCGATTCTTGCAAGGACAGTGACATTGCCCTGATCATCCCCAATAATACCATCGGGAAAACTGACGGTAACCTTACCCTTTTCGGAGGTATAGTTTGATATTTCTCCAAAGCGCATCAGCCCAAAATCCCGCTTGATGTAATAATGAACATCAACCTCTCCCAGTGGAACCCTTACCGAATCTGCAGTAGTAAGAAAAGCAGTCAGGGAGTGTGTTTCCTCGCTTGCTGCAAGTTCTATCCTGATATCTTTCGGGGGTGGGAGAACAGACGGATTTACCAGAACCCTGAGATAGTTGATGACTGACCATACCTCATCATCCTTCAGAACACTCCCGAACGGAGGCATTTTGTTCCTGCCCGTAACCATTTTATGGAAGATAGCCCCGTCGGTCTGCTTCTGAAAAGTATCCGTCAGAAAGCTTGCACTCTGGATGAGACCCTGTCCATCGGCTTTTGCCCCATGACAGGCGACACAGTTTCTGGAGAAAATATTCTTGCCCACCGTAAGATTTTTCGGTTTTATCTCCAGCGGATTCACTTTGGCTGCTTTTTCCGGAGGTACTGTCCAAACATCCTTTTGTGAATAGGTGGCAACCGGAAAAAAGAGCATCAGTATCGGGATAATATTCTTAAGAGTGGCCATGTTACTGATTATTAATGGTTTCTTGGTCGATGCCCTTTTCATGGGCCGTTTCACAAATGGGGATGATCGGAAAAAACCTGATAAACACGGTAACCACCAGAGCCATTATCGCAAAACTTCCTGATGTTATCACGAGTTCGGAGAAAGTCGGGTGGTAATGGGCAAAGCTTTCAGGATAATTCTGAACCGGGAGAAACGGATGAAGAAGGGTTGGGGTAACAATTAAATAGCGCTTCAGAAATGCACCGACCACAATGATCAGCGATATAATAAGAAGCGGTCTGGGCTTTCGGAAGGGTTTGAAAACCAATAATATTATGGGAAGAATCAATCCGACAGTCTGAACCAGCCAGAACATTATGGCAAATTCTCCTTTAAAAAGCCCGAGTATATGGGCGCTTTCCCCGGACTTCATCTTATAGCCCGGAACCATATATTCATTCAGGTTAAAGTATAGATAAACCAGCGAGGTAAGTACCAGCAGCTTACCTATCATATCGAAATGATGATCGGTGAGATATTGCTTATAACTGTACTCCCGGCGGATAAGGTACATAACCACGATAACCGCTGCTGCACCCACCATAAACGCTCCGGCCACGAAGTAGGGCCCGAAAATCGTGCTATCCCAGCCGGGCCTAAGCGTCGACGCGAAAAGCCAGGATGTTACGGTATGTATTGAGAATGCAACCGGAATGATGATGACCATAAGAACTGCTACCGATTTTTCAAGCAGTTTAAGCTGGTCGCCCGTTCCCTGCCAGCCCAGAGACAGAATCTTATACATTTTTCGTTGCCAGGCAGGCTTATGGGACATAAAACTGCCAAGTCGCGCCAAATCGGGAATCAGCGGAAGGTATAGCAGGAGCAGGCTGAGTACGAGATAGGTATTCACCGTGATGATATCCCAGACAATCGGAGATTGAAGCCTTCCAAAAACGGCGATATGCCAGAGCCGGTCGGGACGCCCCATGTCCACCACAATAATGAGCAGTGCCGAAATCAAGGCAGCAACTGCGATGATCTCGGAAATCCGGGTAAGGGGGGTTGCCCACCTGACATTGCTCAGTTTCAAAATGGCGGTGATCAGTGATCCCACGAGGCTCACGGCAATCAGAAAAACAAAGTTGGAAACGTAGAGACCCCAGGATGCTATGTCACGCATGTTGGTAGTGCCTAACCCCTGCTGCACCTGCCTGAAATACATGAACCCGGCCCCGGCCGCAAGCAGCAACAGGAAGCCTGTCCAAATTTTAAAAGTGAGGCTGGTGTGATTAAGTGGTCGCGTCAGGTCGCTGAGGAGCTCCTGAAACTGCTCCTTCTTAATTTCCTCATCCTTCCGGTATAAATCTGTCATACTAAATCTTTTTGCTGTTATCGTTCTCAATATCAGGTATCAGTGCTCTGTTCTTAGGCGGCAGATAATAAACGGATGGGGCGGTTCCCAGATCCTCCATCAAACGATACGCTGAGTTCTCAGCCAGCAGGTCGCTCAGAGAAACGGTTTCACCGGTGGTACCGTTGGTAACCGCATTTTCATACAGGTTGCCGAAATAATAAACCCCGTTCGGACAGGCTGACACACAATACGGCAGCTTATCTTCACGAAGGCAATCGGCACTGAACGTGCATTTGGTCACCGTGCCTTTTTTCTGGGGAACATTCTTCTCTATGTCATAGGGAACATCCTTGTACTTCTCCGCATCAATGGGCTCGTACCAATTGAAGGATCTGGCCGTATACGGACAGGCGGCGATGCAGAATCTGCATCCGATACATCGCTCGTTATCGATTAAAACTATGCCATCGCTTCTTTTAAAGGTGGCATCCACCGGGCAGACTTTTACACACGGAGGATTATCGCAGTGCTGGCAATGCTTCGGCATAAAATAGGGCGACGTATGCTCACTGTCCTTCATAAGCAATACGTTGAGGTGATGCTGATCAGGCCTTAGCTGATGCACCGCCTGGCACTTATCCATGCATTTGCGGGCATTCTTGCACTTCCCAAGATCAACCACCAGCACAAATTTCTTTCCCTCAAGTCCCTTGCGGCCTCTCTTGGTCAGATAACTTTTATCGGCTGATTCCTTGTTTGCCGCAATTCCGGCAACCTCCACTTCCACCAGCTTGTGATCTGCAGTAAGTACCTTAACCTTAGCACCGGATCCACCCTCAGGTGAACTGCAGCCTTCGAGAATGACCCCGCTGCCCGCTATTACAGCCGGCGCGGCCAGTCCAAGATTCCGGAGGAATTTTCTGCGCGATTTGTTTTGTTCGTTGAAATCCATAAAGGAAACATTACTATTTGGCTGCGTAATGTACTTAGAGGCACCCTGAATTTTTGTAACATTTGTTACATATTAAATACACATTGTTTCACACCTTTGGAAAAACCGCTAAAGTCTTTCAAATGATTAAAAAATATATTATTCCGGCCTTGTTTATTGCCCTTGCCTCCGGTACGGCTATGGCCCAGATCAGTCTTTCAGGTGAGTTCAGGCCACGTACCGAATACAGTCACGGCTACGGTACCCTCTCAGAGGCTAACCAGAAAGCTTCGCTGTTTACCAGTCAGCGAACCCGCTTAAATCTCAATTTCAAAAGCCCGCTGATAGTCACAAAACTTGTTTTACAGGATGTCCGTATCTGGGGCAGCCAAAAGCAATTAGTGCTGAATGAGGAAAGTGGGATATCCATTCACGAAGCCTGGGCTGAAGCTCCGATAGGTAAGTCTTTTTCATTCCGGCTGGGACGACAGGAACTGGTATACGATAATCAGCGGATGTTTGGCAATGTAAACTGGTTACAGCAGGGCAGATCGCATGATCTTGCCCTGCTTAAATACAAAGGATTCGTCGATGCCCATCTGGGTATAGCCTACAATGAATCCGGCACCCGCACGAATAATCTGTATCTCGGCCCGGATGCCTATAAATTCATGCAGTTCCTCTGGGTACACAAGGCTTTTGGCAAATTAAGCGCAAGTATCCTGGCAATAAATAACGGTGTGGCTAAGAACACCAAAAATGACAAGGGGGAGGTTATCTCACAGAGTACAGTATTCACTCAGACAGTTGGTCCATACCTGGAATATAAGACCAAATCACTCACGCTGTCGGGCAATTTATACTACCAAACCGGAACTTTGGTGAGCGGCCAGGACCTGTCCGCTTTTGAATATCTCATCCAGGGTGACTGGAAAGCAACAGAAAAGATTTCTGCCGGACTGGCCTATGAGGTGTTGTCAGGTACCGGGACTGACAGTCCGGCCAATGAATCCACCTCCTTCAATCCGCTTTATGGTACCAATCATAAATTCAATGGCCTGATGGACTATTTCTATGTCGGCAATCACATTGGCTCGGTGGGACTGAAAGACCTGACGGCCTCTCTGGCTTATACTGCCGGAAAAATGAAACTTGGCCTCGATGCGCACGGATTCTCCTCCTCTGCCCCGCTTCCCGGTGCTCTGAAATTATATCTCGGAACCGAATTTGATCTGTCGGCCGGCTACAAGATTAACAGCAGCATCGATCTGATGGTCGGGTATTCTCAGCTTCTTGCAACAAAATCCATGGAATTCCTGAAAGGCGGCAGTGCTGCCGGAACACATAACTGGGCCTGGGTAATGTTCACTTTCAAGGTGCCCGAATGATCTTCATTGTCCTATAAACTTAGGAAAATTGCCCGATTATCTGACAGGCTCTTCGTAGGCAGAGCTGAATGTAAGGCCCTCCTGATCAGTAACATTAAAATAAAAGGCTGTCGTTTCGGGTGGCAATTTCTGAGAAACCCGATTTGCTTTCACCTCTGCCGGTACCGATTGCCATTTTCGATTCTGCCAGCCGCAGGTATCCATTGTATAAACCAGCATGGCCGTAAACCGGGAAACCCGTAAATCACCATCTCCTGATATTCCGGCACTTGCATATCCATCGGCTATTACCGCCTTTCCGATATCCGGCAATGGCCTTCCCTTGCCGGTAATGGCATCTGCAAAGGCAAAAATCTCTTTCTGATTCCAGATATGTCCATGCTCAGCGGTTACCGGAATGCAGAGCATTCGCCTTCCCTTGACAAGCAGCGCAGATTTTTGCCAGATATCCAGGGGGAATGCGCCATCATTGCTTCCGATATAAAACAGGGCAGGAATTTCGCAGCCTGGCAGGTAAACAGATGGATCCCACTTTGATTTATAAGCCCTTAACTGGTCAGGGGTCATCACATCGAAATACTTTTTGAATGCCTGGCACCCTGTCTGATAAAGGAACCCGCATCCATATACCGGTATTGCAAATGCCAGGCGATGATCGATCCCCATTGCGGCCGAGGTGATCACCCCACCCCATGAAATGCCATGCATTCCGATCTTATTCTTATTGATATCCGGAAAAGATCTCAGCAAAGAATTGGCTCTGATAACATCGGCCACCGCATGAAAAAACCATTGTTCACGGTCGGCGAGTTCAATGTCGCCAAAAGTGGTGATTCGCGGAGGACCAGCCTTTTCATGCCACTCGCGGTTGGGAAAGTTCCCCTGAGGCAGATGTCCTTCCAGATCCATCGAAATAGCAGCATATCCCCGATCCACCCATGCCTGTACCCAGTCAGGGAAAGCAGTGCCGCCTCCGCCATGAACACAGACCACTGCAGGCCAGCCACCCGGAGGAGGCGTTCCGGCAGGCTTTTTATAATAGGCAAAAACCCTTGTTCCGGATGCCTTGAATTCTGATCCTTCATAAAAAAACGACTCAAATCCATCAGCCTTGCACAAGTTGGTCGGATATACTTTCGGAGTCTCATATAGTGCTGCCGGATTCCACGGTGAACCGACCGGGCCCTGCTGAGCCGGTGCCTGAAAAAACTGAATCAGCAGAATGAGCAGGAACCATCGCCTCTTATCGCAATAAAAATTTGTTGTATTCATATTGCGAATTTAATCAACTGATTCTTTTAATCGGAAGGTTTTGAAAAGGTATTGCTACTTTCGCGCAACCATTTTCAGCTATTTCATGA
>CAILAQ010000761.1 GCA_903832165.1 uncultured Bacteroidota bacterium
AACGGCAATTTTCTTTAAAAGCTCAGGCTGGAAATCTGGTGTAATTCCTTTGGTATACGCTTCCATCATTACGGAGAGCAATTTTTGATCTGTTGGTGCATCATAATCCTTAAAATAGGCTGCAAGGCTGGCTTTATTATTATCAGCTGCCTTTTGAACCTCAGGTGTAATTCCCTTTGAAGCCATGTCAACCAGGGAAGCAAACCTCCCGGCAAAACCGATTATCTCGGGTGCTTCACCTGCTTCGCGGGCATAAGTGATCGCCAGTTCAAACGGAGCCTGCTTTGTGATAATATCCTTGTACTGATCTAAAACAGTACCATATTGAGCAATCCGGCCAGGATCAGCATTAACCCACTCTTGAAAACGCTTCTCAAATTCAATTTTTCGCTGTATCGCCCCAACCTTTTTCAAACCTAGCAGAACCCCTTGATTCTTCTTCCAGGTATTAGCAATTCCAGATTTTTTAGCCGAATACTGTATCCTGATTTCCGGACTGGTCTCCATGGCAGCCATGATCACGTCAAGACGCTTGGTTCTCAGATCAACTGAGGCTGGAATTGAATAATTAACCTGACTCTCAATCACGAATGAGGGAATATATTCAGTAGTACGTCCGGGATAGCCGAAAACCATGGTAAAATCACCGGATTCAACGCCTTTCAAACTGATAGGAAAAAACTTTTTGGGTTTGTAGGGGACATTATTCGGAGAATATGCAGCCGGACGATTGTCAGCACCTGCATAGATCCTGAATAATGAAAAATCTCCCGTATGCCTGGGCCACATCCAGTTATCCGTTTCGCCGCCAAATTTGCCGATAGCACTTGGCGGAGCACCAACCAGACGAACATCATTATAAGCTTCATAAACAAAAAGAAAATATTGGTTACCATTGAAGAATGGGGTAACCTTGGCCGTATAAGCCGTTCCATTTACTGCTTCTGACTGAATCCTTGCGATATTTCCCTGAATCAGCTTCTCGCGCTCGGCAGATGCCATTGATGCAGTAACACCGGCAATCGAAGTTTCAGTAACATCTTCAATCCTCACCAGAAATGTTACGCTTAATCCGGGATTTGGCAATTCCTCGCCCCTCGACATAGCCCAGAATCCATCAGTAAGATAATCGTGTTCCACCGTACTGTGTTTCTGTATATTTCCGTATCCACAATGATGATTTGTAATCAGCAGACCTTCACCTGAAATAAGCTCACCAGTGCAACCTCCGCCAAAAATCACGATGGCATCTTTCAGGCAAACCTGATTAACGGAATAAACATCTTCAGCCGTAAGCTTAAACCCTGCACGCCGCATGTCTTCAATCTTGTATTTCTTAAGAAGCAACGGGATCCACATACCCTCTTCTGCACGAAGTACTGAGCCGGCGAGAAGCAGAAAAATCAAAACATACGATAACTTTTTCATGATGATTCTATTGGTTTCTGACTGATTTGTATCCGGTATAATTCTGAAGCTCTCTGTAAAGCTGCTGTATCGGAAGCCCCATCACATTGAAAAAAGAACCCTCAATACGGTGTATTCCCATGTATCCTATCCATTCCTGAATACCATAGGACCCTGCCTTGTCGTAAGGATGGTATTCATCTATATATTCTTCAATTTCAGATCGCTCAAGATGGTCGAACCAAACGATCGTGCTCGAAATGAAAACCGATTCTCGGTCCATCGACGTCAGACAAACCCCGGTAATCACTTCATGTGGCTTCCCGGAAAGATCATTCAGCATGAAAATCGCCCCATTGCGGTCGGCCGGCTTTCCAAGAATCTGCCGACCAAGAACAACCAGTGTATCTGCAGTTATGAGTATATCTTTTGCATCCAGTTCATTAACATAATTCCGTGCCTTTAACCGTGCCAGGAATAACGCCACCTCTGATGGACTTAAATCGGAGGGATAGTCTTCCGGAACTTCTTCCTTTAGCCAAACTTCGAAAGGGATTCCAGCCTGGCTAAGTAGTGATTGTCTTCTTGGCGACCGTGATGCCAGATAAATATGATAATTCTGCAAATGATCGCTGAATCTCTTCATCGGGTCAGATAATTCTTGATAAGCCAATTTACCAGCGGAGCATAAAGGAGTCCCAACAGCATGATCACCTTAACCCATGTACTTAAAAATTGGTAATCACTGGAATTCTTTGATTTTATCGTCCTGATAATCAAATAGCTGAATGGAAGAAATAACGCCACTCCAAAATAGGTCAGGCTAATCCAGTCTTTTAAATAAGTAACAAAGAAGTAACCCAAAACCATCATGGTAAAAATTGTCATGCCAATAATAACCCTCTTTGTATTTTTTATTCCATACGAAATCGGCAAGGTATTACTGCCCATTTCCGTATCTCCCTCCAGATCCTGAGCATCTTTTATGATTTCACGTATCAGATTAATCATAAAGGCAAAAAAAGCAAAAACGCATATCCAGGTGAGAATAGCAATCAGTCCATTTGGATAAAATACCGGGTCAGTATGATAATTCCTTGCCAGCAAGGGATATTCAAAGAAAATAACCAAAAGAGGCACGGTAGCTGTCAGCAGCGAAACGGCAATGTTTCCGGCAAGTATGATATGCTTGAGCCTGACAGAATAATACCAGAGCAGTAGCGGTACCCCGGCAAAAATCAGAATCATCCACGGAACATGATATAGTACTGCAAAAACAATCCCAATGCAAACGCCAAAAAAGTTTAATATCCAGTGCAGAAGGATTGTGGAACGCCTGCTGATATCAAATCCCACAACCAGCTTCGTGGGCTTGTTAATCTGATCGGCCCTGACATCATGGTAATCATTGATAACGTAACCGGCAGCAGTAATCAATACGGTTGAAAGAACCAATCCAAGAAAAGCAAGCTCCGATACCTGCAGGTCGATTCCGAATACTCCCAATAATGGCTTGATGATTGACCAGCGCATCAGGTACATGGTTATGGCAACCATTAGCAGATTCGAAAACCTGAAAATTCTGAATGCTCCTTTTACACTCATAACCCGATATTCCTAATAATTCCAGAAACCCTGGGTCCGCATTACCTGCTCAATGACATCCCTCACACAGCCTTGGCCTCCCGGATGATTTGATATATATCTCGATACGGTCTGTACCTCGTTTACAGCATCATTTGGACAAGTGGGCATACCTACCAGCTTCATAGCTCCGAGATCCGGGATATCATCGCCCATATAAAGAATCTCGCTGAACTCAATTCCATACTTTGCTGCAAAAACCTTAAGATCAGCAATTTTATCCATTGATTCAAGAAAAACATCATCCGTTCCCAAATCCCTGAACCGCCCCTTTAATGATTCCGACCTGGCCCCCGTAATAATAGCAACCTTAAATCCTGCATCCAGAGCAGTTTTCATTGCAAACCCATCGCGGGTATTAACAGATCTCATCATATCACCGG
>CAILAQ010000762.1 GCA_903832165.1 uncultured Bacteroidota bacterium
GGTATTCCTGACTCGATTTTGGTTGTCTGTAAACAGGGGAAGAATAGCTTTGCGCTGATCCTGAACGCTGGACAGAATTGACATTTTCGGGCCTTGTATATCTTGGAGTCGGTTGCTGACGTGTGGTTTGGTTCTGAACCTGGCCTGTTCTTTGAGTAGTGGTTCGCTGGTAACCGGTTTGTCTTGTTTCGGCTGGGCGGGTGTACCTGTATTTTTCCTGGCTGGCAGGAGCAGTGCGCGCAGCTGGCTGCGAGGTGCGTTCTGCAGGCGTGGAATTTCGCAAAGTCGTTTGCGCGCTGGTTCTGTTGTAGGCGGAGGTTGCACCGCCCTGTTGGTTGCGGCTGTATGCACTGGCGTTGCCTGCATCCCTTGCATTGCGGGCTCCTGTACCTCCGTCTGACCGATACAATGATTTTCTTGAGCCATAATAGGTGTTGGATGCATAGTAAGGAGAGTAATAGTCATTATATCCGTAGCAATAGCAGCATGGACTGTACCAGGGGTTATACCATGAATTATACCATGGGTTATATCCTCCGTAATAGGGGTAACCCCATCCATAATCCCATCCCCAGTTTGAGTAGGGATAGCCCCAGCCCATTCCGAATGAAAACGACGGACCATAAAACCCACCATAGCCGGCACCGGTACCAAGGTAAATGTTAACATTCGGATCATTTCCACCCTGATTGCTGCCCGAAGCAGATCCTGAATAGGAATCATCAAAATATCCGACCGTTGTGTCCTTATTGCTGAAACGGTCGATCCGGTTGGAATAGGAATAATCATTGTAATCATCCTCAAAGGTTGAAGACTTAGGCTTCTGGGCAGCGGCATTATCGGGCGAAACGACGACCTGAGCGCCCTGATTTGCTGATGGGCTGGGGTTTGCTGCCACTTGCTTTGGCCGGGGGGACGAATTGTAAACATCATCGCTGACATAGGAGGTGGCCAACTTCTGAGAAGTGCACGCGCTGATTGTCAATGCGATAATTGCGATAATCCAGGCTGATTTTTTCATAAGGCGTTCTCTTTTAAATAACTCGTGAATGGTTTGCATGAGCAGGATGGGATAATTTTCGTATTTTTGCTGCTGTAAAATGCAAGCAGTAAATTAACAAATCTCATACCAAACTTATAAAATGGCTAAAGATTTTCCTTCAAGGGCAGAAAATTATGCTCAATGGTACAACGATCTGGTTATCAAGGCCGATTTGGCCGAAAATTCTGCTGTGCGCGGATGTATGGTGATCAAACCCTATGGATATGCCATTTGGGAGCGGATTCAGGCGGTGCTGGATAAAAAGTTCAAAGATACCGGGCATGTAAATGCCTATTTCCCGATTTTTATCCCCAAATCATTTTTCAGCAAAGAGGCGAGCCATGTGGAGGGATTTGCCAAAGAATGTGCGGTAGTAACGCACTACCGGCTTAAGAACTCTCCGGACGGGAAGGGCATAATTGTGGATGAAGATGCCAGGCTTGAGGAAGAGCTGATCGTTCGGCCAACTTCTGAAACAATTATCTGGGATACCTATAAAAACTGGATCAAGTCGTATCGCGATCTTCCGATCCTGATCAATCAGTGGGCTAATGTTGTTCGCTGGGAGATGAGAACGCGTTTGTTTCTGCGCACAACTGAGTTTTTATGGCAGGAAGGGCATACTGCGCATGCCACCCGTGAGGAGGCCGTTGCCGAAGCTGAAACAATGTTGAA
>CAILAQ010000763.1 GCA_903832165.1 uncultured Bacteroidota bacterium
ATCAACATTGACTTCCTGCGCCTGTGCATCATAAAACAAATATCCATTATCCATGTACCAGTTTCCGACGGCGTCCGGATCATTCCTTAAACGATTATCCAGAACAGCCTGATCATAAACAGCACCCTTCTTGATCTTCAGAGCATTCGATAAAAATTCACTGGTATATTTGCTGTTCCCGGCCCAGGTAATATTCCTGAAGAAGTATTGCTTCCCTTCTTCAATCCAGATCTTCAGACCTACTGTTCCGTCCGGATTGTGGTAAAGGGAATCCTTTGTAATCCGAGCATCCCTGTATCCAAGCGTGTTATATTTGGCAATCATCAATTCCTTATCGTCATTAAAGTTACTCTCCAGAAATTTCGACGCCTTAAATA
Organism: uncultured Bacteroidota bacterium; assembly: GCA_903832165.1. Taxonomy (GTDB): domain Bacteria; phylum Bacteroidota; class Bacteroidia; order Bacteroidales; family UBA12481; genus UBA12481. The sequence continues at coordinate 378 of CAILAQ010000763.1, forward strand.
CATTATACCAGGTCTTTTGCTTGGTTTCCTTCATTGTTTTCCGAAGTTTCTTCTCAGGCAAAACACTTACTCCAACAAAAGAGATATTCTGGATCTTTACTTTACTTTTTTTATCAACCCTAATATCAAGAACTGCGGAATTCTGCATGACGGAATCTGAAGTCTGAGTAATAACTACTTCAGTATTCAGATATCCTTTATCCACGAAATGCTCTTTCACCAGAAACTCAGTTCTTGAAAGTGTATAAGGGGTAACGAGGTTTCCCCTGACCAGTTTTACTTTCTCTTTCAGATCATCCGCTTCCTGCTTGCTAACTCCGGCAAAAGAAAAACGAGCCAGCCTGGGCATCTCCTGAAGATAAATGTCCAGAAAAATAAGGTCTCCCTCAATTTTTGTGGAGGTGATCCTGACATCTGAAAAAAGCTGCTGGTCCCATAATTTCTGTATTGCAGCAGAGATATCGTCTCCCGGAATAGTGATAGTTTTCCCCACATCGAGGCCCGAAAATTGCAGAAGAACGTTATGTGTCAGATATTTAACTCCCGAAACAGTAACACCGCCAATTTGATAATCACGCGCTGTTTTCGTATAATCAAAAATCTTTGTGGACTTGTTATTAATTTCCTGGCCAAAAGCAAAAGTTGTGGAAAGAATCAGGGCGACAGCTAGTAAAGACTTTTTTATCATGCTGATTGTTCAGATGTTATAATTGTTGACTTGTTTTACCAAACCGCCTCTCACGGTTCTGGTATTCTAATAAGGCCTCATAAAAATCTTCCGCCCTGAAATCGGGCCAAAGCTTGGCGGTAAAATACAATTCCGCATAGGCCAATTGGTAAAGCAGGAAATTACTTAAACGGTACTCCCCGCTGGTCCTGATCAACAGATCAGGGTCCGGAATACCTGATGTTTGCAGGTAACTTTCGAAAATATCAAAATTCATCTCAGCGGCAGTGATTCTGCCTTCCGTGGCATCCTGAATAATCTGTCTTGTAGCAAGTATCATCTCGTGCCTTGAGCTGTAAGATATGGCCAGAACCACGGTGAGCCCTGTATTTACTGAAGTAGCATCAACCAGTTGGAGCAGCTCCCTTCGGGTGGCATTGGGCAATTTACTCAGGTCACCTATCGTGCGCAGCTTTATATTATTGTCAAGGAGTTTTTTTGTTTCTTTTTTGATAGTCGAAACCAGTAATCCCATCAATGCATCAATTTCCTCCACCGGACGCGCCCAGTTTTCCGTACTGAAAGCGTAGAATGTCAGATACTTAAGACCTAACTCAGCACTTGCCTTAACAACATCATCAACCGGAGTCACGCCATTCTGATGTCCGAATATTCGGGCAGCGCCTTTCCGGACAGCCCATCTGCCATTGCCATCCATGATAATCGCTACATGCCCGGGCAATTTATCCCTGACCAACTTCTCCTTCAGACTCATTTAAGTTTCTTTCGTTCGTTTTCGTAAAACGGACAAGTTTTGCAATAGTTACTTACCAGATATCCGATTGTAACCCCCACATGCGATCTCCAGTTTGGCATCAGGGGAGAATAGTTATAAGGAGCCTCGGAATAGTCTTTCTGATATCCCTTTCTCAAGCACCATTCAACTCCGACTGTCATTCTGGAGGTAACATTATATCTGACACCTGCATTAAAGGGTATCCTGATATTCCGAACCCAGAAATTCGTCTTTAACTTCTGCAGATCAGCCGGTGTTCCGGCTGCTTGATCAAAAAGGCCCTTCTCGGTAAAGTCAACCACGTAACTCAACCCTGTTGCGATATAAGAGGTGAAAACCTTTTTGGCTTTTTTAGAATTCAGCGGATGAAAATTAAACTCAAACAAGCCAAATGCATCTCCCATTGCTGGTGAAACGATAATGCCTCCGCGAACGGAATAGCGCTCATTCATGCTGTATCGGTAATAACCGCCCCCTGCAAATTTCAATCCTCCTGTATCCGGAATCGGCAGTATGGATGAAAGATGAGTCTGAGTCATTCCCAGGAACACCCCATAGTCATAACCCTTCTGAGCTTCAACTCCTAAAGCCATAAAAATAAAACCGGTGAATACAATAATTTTTCTCATTTCTGGTGAATTGCAGCAGGCACCTTTTATGATCCCCCTACAATAACTACCAAAGCGCAAATATAGTATAAATTGCAAAGGTTTTCTCGAGCCTGGTCAGGACGGGTGGATACCATTGAATATTAGATCATAGAGACAGATAATTATCTGTCTCTACAACTAATTTCTTCTGTCAGCTCCCCACATCAGTTTGGTTCGCAGGGTTTGATAAAAATTCTGCTCTCTCAGGCTGATGGTCTTTAAAACGAATGGCGCTTTATAGATGATCAGTTCAAGCCGGTCTTCAATGACAACAGATCTTGAATCTGCCGATACAAGCAAATTCCCGCTTCGGCTTTCAACATGGAGCGAAAGTTTCATGTTATCATTGAAAACCAAAGGCCTCACCGTAAGATTATGCGGGGCAATAGGTGAGAGTATAATATTATTGGAATTCGGTAAAACGAGCGGTCCGCCCACACTCAGCGAATATGCAGTTGATCCTGTTGGCGTCGCAACAATCAGGCCATCTGCCCAGTACGTATTCAGGAACTGGCCATCCAGAAAAGCATTAATTTTAATCATTGAAGAATCATCACGTTTATGAACGGTGATCTCATTCAACGCATAATTAAAGCCATCAAAAAGCGAAGGCTCACTGTCAACCTGAAGAAGAGCTCGCTCATCGAACCCTGTCCTGTTCTGTAGAATAGCATCAACAGCTGCCGTCATCTCCTCCTGAGATATATCCGCAAGAAATCCAAGTCGGCCGCTATTGATTCCCGCCAGAGGAATCGGTAAATCCCTCACCAGTGTTACAGCCTCCAGAAATGTTCCATCTCCACCAATACTGAACATCAAGCCGTCTAGTCCAATCAAATCCTCATAAGATCTAAAGACATGGCAGCCGGCACTTCTTTCATCGGTCCATGGCAAAATAAATTCCTTAAGCGGGCTGAAAATCCTGATCTCAACTTTGTAAGCAAGTAACTGATCCAATAATAATCTGAAAGGAACTTTGAACCCTTCATCAAATTCACGTCCAAATAAGAAGATGCGCTTTATAGCAGGCTTACTATTCATGGAAAATCAGATATTTATATATTTCATAAACTCCTCATATCTTGATCGATAAAAATCTTCAAGCTGACTATTCGCCAAAAAATACGAGGTGACAGAATAACCATATCTGTCG
>CAILAQ010000764.1 GCA_903832165.1 uncultured Bacteroidota bacterium
ACCATTGCCAACGCCCTCATATTCCCATACCAGTTGCGGCCCGGCTTCGGGCCAGGATTTGAGAAGTCCTGTTTCCTGATACACGCCGCTGCGGTTCTCGCCGCGCCATTCATAAACCTTATGCTCTTTCCCGGTTTGTGCCTGACCGAACGAGCAAACAGAGATTAATAACAGCACCGCTGCTATACCGATAATACTTTTATGCCTCATGAGTTGATTTGAAAAGTTCTGATTAAAGATTCTGTAAAAGTAGCTTTTTATAGCTTTTCCAGAATATGCGCCAGGGTGAAGCCAAAATAGTTTCCAAGAATATACCCCAGCACTCCGCCGGCGATTCCGGTAACAATAACGTCCTTGTTTTTAAGGGCATTTGCCACGAGCGGTACGAATGGTGGGGAAAAGATGTAGGCTGTTGAAGTGATCAGGAAATTATCGGCATCAATTCTGAAAATCCTGGCAAGGATGATATGAAGCACAAGTGAGCCGAAATAGCACCAGGTAATAAACAGGATCAGATCAAGCATTCCTTCGCCGAACATGGTGCTGAGATCTGCCATTGAGGCCACCGTCAGGGAAAAGACAAGAATCAGGTACATGCCGAGCTGAAACGTTTTTTCGATCGTGTTGATCCGCTTGAAAAGGGAGGCCACGATTCCGAGCGTTGTTATGGAGAGCACCGCCACTGCATTCTTATAGGGCATATATTCAGGCGGGACCAGAAAACTCAGTCCCACCCCGATTCCGGTGATAATAATCGTGAGACCGAAGGCCCGGAGCAAGGGTAAAATCGTCGCTTTCTTCAACATCCCGGAAAAATCATCGAGACTTTCGATCTCTTTTTCAACCAGCTCGCGATCCATGGAACTTCCGTCCTTTTCCTTGAATTTCGGAAGAATTGCCCGGAAAAGCCTTGGGGCTACTGTGATGAAGAAAAGGACCAGGAAGGCACCAACGAAGATGTCGTAAGTATTCAGGACGACAAAACGATCCGCGTCAACGTTGAGCATCAGCTTGAGTGCGGCAAAGTTCGGGGTTCCCCCGGTATAGATTCCTTCAAACATCCCCGCAAGCTTCCAGGTGTCCGGAAATGAATCTTTCCAGATGAAATAACCCGCGGTAACCATTACGATCCCTGCCACCAGGGCAAGAACAACCGAAAGGAATCCTTTTTTCGCATATTTCAGCCATCTCTTCATATTCAGCGAGAACATCAGGAGCGGAAAAGCCAGGAGAATGGTGATCGTTGTAAGCATGTCCTGCACCGCACCGATCCGGTTAGCGGTAGCATCCTCAGGAACCGCCCTGCCCTCCGATATCAGCGTCTCAAGAGTCTTATTATCAATCGTTGATACCCCTCGTTCCACCAGAGCAAGTTTATAGCCCCGGCTGCCTTCCGGAAGGATTCCGACCGTTCCGATAATCAGCCCGAAAAGGTAAGCGAAAACAACCGTTCCAAGCTTTTGAAACAGGGTCCATTTTTTACAGAAATAGATGATAACCAGAGGAAAGGTAAAATAGAAAACGACAAGGAGGCTGATCTGTAACATGGCGGTATATTTTCTTAGAACCGAAAATACTAAAAGCTATTTAAGTTTTGCAACTGCGTGTGTAAAAGCAGTACAAATACCTATTCCCCGTCGTATCCTGACCTGTAATTATTGTCTGGAGAGCTTTTCCGTTTTAACCGGGAAATAGTCTGTTTTGGATTGTCCGTTAACCAAAAGGGTATCGAAATAACATTTAATTCCGGTAGCAACAATCATGTTTTCCACGTTCTGCAGGTGGAAGTGAAGGTGTGGCTCGGAGGAGTTGCCTGAATTACCGCACTGCCCCAGAATCGTTCCCTTGTTAACTTTCTGACCTTCCTTTACCAGGATGGAATGCTGTTTGAAATGGGCAAGAAACAGATATTCATTATTGGCAGTCCTGATGATGACCGTATTCCCCGGAACCCAGACAGGGTTCATTTCTCCGGGTTTATTATCCTTGACGCCATCTACAGCCAAAACCACTTCTCCGTCGCACGGAGCAATCAGCTCTTTGCCAAAGGCGTAATAATCCTCGTTGGTTGTTCCATCAGTCCTGTAAGAGTTACCCTTGGCATAGGTTCCATTTTCATATTTTACGAATTGCATCTTGCTGATATTGCCAACCTGAGTTTTTAACCCTGATAAGAAGTCTTTTGTTTTATCTATAGGTAAAGCAGTTTTCATTTCATTTGAGAACAGGGCAAAGTCACTGTCGTATTTCTCAGAATTATACAGATAATCAAATCTGTCAGCAACAGTTTTGTACACAGTCTATTCTGTCTGTCCCCAAAGGGTAACCGCCAGTAATGCAAATGCGGCACTAAATATTAATTTTCTCATGGTCCGAAATTAATCTAAATCACAGTGATGACGACATTACCGATTTTCTGTCCTGTTTCCACATACCGGCTGGCATCAACGATCTGCTCCATGGGATAGTGCCGGTCAATCACCGGTCGGAATTTGCCTGCCTCAACTAACTCTTTCAGATAGGTTACATCGGCTTTATTTATCGACGGAATAGGGAACAGAACCCTTTTTCCGCCAAGCAAGGGGGTGATCAAAGCTAAAAGAGGATTTTGAGACAAGTACCCCAGTTCGGTTGAAATATAAATGCCCTTTTTGGTGAGCAACCTCCTGCATTTGCCAAATGAACTTTTTCCGACTGCATCAAACACCACATCGAATTTCCCATCAATCCCTGTAAAATCCTCTTTCATATAATCAATGACCACATCGGCGCCAAGTGATTTTACGAGTTCGATATTTTTTGTGCCGCAAACGGCTGTAACGCTGGCTCCCATACTTTTTACAATCTGCACCGCAGCAGAACCGATTGCACCGGTTGCGCCATTTATCAGAATATGCTGGCCACTTCTAATCTTTGCAGCCCTTATGTCGCATAATGCGTAGTGTCCGCCTTCAGTAACCGGGGCCGCTTCGGCGCAGGTCATATTTTCAGGCATGGTGGTTATGGGACCATTTTCGGCCATGACCATAAACTCCGCATGAGCACCAAAGCTGATATCATTATAACCAAATACCTTATCGCCCTTACGAAACAGTGTTACTGCCTGACCGATTACTTCAATTTCTCCGGCAAACTCATTCCCGAGTGTATGATTTTTGGGCCGGATCAGCCCGCTGAAAAATCTGGAAATAAAATACTCAGCACTTCTGAATCCGCAGTCTGTCCGGTTTATCGTTGTAGCATGTACCTTTATAAGAACCTCGCTGGCTTTGGGAGCAGGTTTTCCGACTTCTGCCAGGTGCAATACTTCCGGAGGGCCATATCTGGTGTAAATCACTGCTTTCATGGCTAAAATCTATAAAAGGGTTTTCGAAAGCAATTTACAAAATTGGCCCGGCCTTTTATTCTAACAACCGGGCTTGTTTGGCAATAAAGTTGAGCTCTTTCCACCTAATGTCCATACAAACTGATTTCTCCAACGGATCCAGTATTCTTGTTCGGTTTTGGTGATTCTGACTTTTGCCGGTTGCTCCGACAGAGCTTTTACAGTGGTGAGATTTTCTTTCATTTCCGACTTTGTGAAGGGAAAAAGAATAAACATACCTGACAATAAGACTAATGGGAGCAATTTGAGGTTCGTCTGGTTTTTCATGGCCTTGGTATAAAATTCATAAAATATTTTAGCTGTCTTGCCTATTGTACAACTGCCACAACAGATTGTTTAAAACGGGAAATGCTAATACAATCACAGACCAACAGAAATCCAGCGAATTTACCTTTTTACCACCTTCCCAGTATAGGATTCGCCGTTCAGGATGATTCGGTACAAATATAATCCAACGGGTAATTCGCTCAATTTTATCTGGTTTCGTGCGCCAATCAGGGTTTTGGATATCACCCGCTTACCGGTTATGTCGACCATCTCGAATAAAATCGGTTCCGATGACTGATCTGATTCAACAAAGATGATATCTGAAACCGGATTCGGGAATACACGCAAAGCAGCTGAGGTTGTTTCAGGAATGCCGGTGCTGCCTTTAAAGTCGGAGTACCAGTAATCATGGGTCTGGAATTTAATCCATGTTCCCGAAGGTTGATCCCATTGCATAGTTACTACGCCCAGGAATAAATGTACAGGTATCATCCCTGTCCATTCATAGGGGACGGCGGCCTCATTAAGGTAAAATGAGTTGTTGTATAAGTATTCAAACTTGAATTTCGAAGTGTATTGTCCTGATGAATCCCGTGCCCTCAGGAAGAGACCTTCCAGAATGTCGCCATCGGCCTCAAACTTCTGTTCTACCCGGTTGGATTCAATCCAGCTGCCCGTGGAAGCATCGTACGCTAAGGTCAATATCAGAGTTTCATGACCATTCGGATCAAAGGAAGACTGAGTCTTTGAGACGGGGGTCCATTGATTGTTATCACTATCCCAGCTGAGGAATAAACTTTCTGTCAGGTGCCCGTTTGTGTCGAACACCTGAGTTGTCTTGTAGTCGCTTGTCCATTGATTATCCTCTGTATTCCAACTGTAATTAACCTCTTCAAGCAACTGGTTTTTTGAATCGAACACCCGGGTAATTTTTCTTTGAAGCCCAAATTCCATAGAGGGATAGTACCATCCGTAATTGATGTACATGGTCTCATTACCATGCGCGTCGAAGGCTGTTTCTTCCCTGTTATTACAAATCCAGGTCTGGCTTTCTGTGCTGAAATAGTAGTTCACTCTCAAAGTTTGATGACCTTGCGCGTCATAGGAAAATTCTTCCTGGCCGGTTTGCACCCAATCTTCGGTTACATTGGACCAGTCATAGCTGGATTGGCTCAGCAGATTTCCATCGGAGTCGTAAGCCAGTTCGGTTTTGTAAGAATTCTCCCAAACGCCCGTGGTGTCGTTCAATGTATAGGTCGTTGAGCCGGTCCAGATGTTGGAGTCCCATGTTTTAAAAACTTTGTATGTATCCCCTTCCATTACCAGCGTATCATTGCCATTTGAATCATAAAAAGTTCTGCTCTCCCACCAGGTTTCCCAGGGATCAGTGTTCAGCTTACGGGTATAAAAGGCCTGCAGAGTTGGCTTTCCAAAGGCATTATAGGAGGCTGTGTCCTTTTGCCATTCGTACTCGTCGTCCATGGTATTGCATGTATATATCAGGGCCAGAATTCGCCTTCCTTCCGAATCGTAGGCAAACCATCCCTTATTGATGTTTTGCAGGCCTACCTCTTTTGAGCGGATTCTTTTCCATTCGAGGGAATCCATTTTTTGCCTGTAGTTGGCCATCGATTTCAATGTCATTGATTTCACTTCCGGAGCTGATTGACCCGGCTGTAAACGATTCATAGTTAACGCCGGCAGGCTGTCCTGGTATTTGTCAAC
>CAILAQ010000765.1 GCA_903832165.1 uncultured Bacteroidota bacterium
GAGGCATTTTCTGCTTACAGGAATGTAACTAATGAGTTTGAAAAGGAGTTGGTCAGCATGTTAAAGACTCAGTACGTGGCCCATCAGATTTTCAAGCCCGGTGGCCTGATCAGGAAAATGCTCCCTCATGCGGAATTAAAGAAGCTGAGCCTGACAGAAATGGTTTTTCTGGAACAGCATGCCCGTCAGCCCTGGCGGTGAACCGGATGACATCTTTTTTTTCGCAACCGAGCTTGACCGGAGAATTACCAAGGAAGAAGACATTGTCCAAAACCTCGAAAAGAATCCCATACCCTATATGATGTTATTGTCAGGGGCAAATTTCCCGATTACGGTCTTTAGACAAGACCAGATGATACAGGCTTATGCAGAACACTCTGTGGGAAAGGTTGACACAGTAGCTTTAAAAAAAAGTTTTACATCGGAGTTCAGTCATGGAGTTTACCGGCTATCACTCAAGAGATGGGGCGACCACCCTCATTTCGCCCAGATTTATTATGACGAGGCTAAAAAAATTGTTCTGCTTACCGCTTCCACCGATCGCGGATTTCTGACATTGGTGAACGCCATCAACCCATTCGGTTTCGAGTTTTCGGAAGAGCCTGACATCCGCGTAAATATGTCCATGCTGATCACATCAGAAAAGATCCTCAGGAAAAAGATCAGATTGAATGAATACGATAACCTGTTCCATATTGAAAGTTCACCAAAGGACAAAAAAATGGTGGATAATCTGAATGTCTTTATGAGTCTGATACTACCGGATATCAACGCGGGCGTCACACCAAATATTGAAAAATATGCAGCCATAGCCGGCTTGGATGTAGAAGAGGCCCGGGATTTGGTTAAAAATCTTTTGAAAAAATTCGATAAGCTCGACCGGCGAAAGGGCTAGCTGTTAACTGATCTCCTAACCTATCGGCTTTGCCCGTTAATTGCTACCATAGAACATACTGTGAGAACTTAAGTATCACAAATTCGGCAACAATCAGGCTTTATTGCCAAAATTGTGATCAAATATTACATGAACAGTCGCTAGGCACCAGCAAACGAATTGGTGTATAAGGAATTGCTTGTTGCAATGAAGCAGCAGATACGGTCGGTTCAAGCCAAAGCGGCCCTGGCTGTGAATAGCTCTTTAATTCAGCTTTATTGGAACATGGGCAGGATGATTGCGGAAAACCAGGCTTTGTTTGAAGGCAGAAACAGTTATGTAGAGCAATTGGCCAAGGACCTGAGAAATGAATTTCCCGATATATCAGGCTTTTCCCGGGCCAACCTCTTCTATATTCGAAAGTTCTACCAATTTTATCAAGACGTTTCAGTCCAGCAACTTGTTGGACTGAATGAAAAGGTAGAAACAACTTCAGTGCAACAAGTTGCTGCACTCAACGAAAGTTCGGCAGAACTGGTATTCATTTTTAGCAGCGTCCTGGAAAAATATTCGGTTAATGAAACCCGGATGCTCAATTATGCGGCAAGACGAGGAAAAAAGCAAGATCTGGCCTTGTTTATTGAACGACTAACCATCCATTCGAACGACTTAAAGGGACTATGATAGGGACCAAGTAAGTAACTAAGTCAGTAACTAAGTCAGTAACTAAGTCAGTAACTAAGTCGAGCTCATAATTAACGATAGTTGCTGAGCAACTGAATTTACAGAAAGCATTGATTTTCAGCCTGCAATAATAACTTTGCAGGAAATCCTCAAGCGAAATTCTCGACCAGATTTGGGATTTCAGTAACTAAGTCAATAAGCGCCAATAACTAAGTCAGGGACTACGATAGGGACTATGACAGGGACAATGAC
>CAILAQ010000766.1 GCA_903832165.1 uncultured Bacteroidota bacterium
CCTGTCAATTTCTTGTCAAACAAATCGATTGGTAGTGACTCCGATGCCATGCTAGGAGCTGGGGGTGACACTGCCGGCGTGCCATACTCTCGCTTTCTGCGTTTGCCGAGCTGTGGTACCGTCGAGTTGCGTTGCCCCTCCGGTGATAATACTGTGCTGGAGTATGTCTATAAAAAGTACTTCCCTATAGTTAGGTTCTTTGTTATTAAAAACAGTGGAACGGATGAGGATGCCAAGGACGTGTTCCAGGAGTCAGTCATCCTGATCTACAAGAGGCTGAAAGACGAATCGCTGGATCTTACCTGCAGTTTTAAGACCTATTTATATTCGGTCTGCAGAATTCAATGGTTACGTCAGCTTGAGAAGAAGAAAGTACGAAATGAGGTTGTGGCCGATAATCAGGTATTTGTCCATTTGGATGAAGATTTTGAAGGATTGGCCCTGCAACAGGAGCAGTACCGGATTTATCAGAAGCACTTTCAGCTTTTACATAAGGACTGTCAGGAAATATTGCAATTATTTCTGAAGAAGGTTTCATTGAAAGAAATTGCTGTTTTAATGAACATTAAGAGCGAGAAGTACCTGAAAAAAAGGAAGTATTCGTGTAAAGAGGCTTTAATTAAAAGAATTCAGAATGACCCTGATTATAAAGGATTAAAAAATGAATACTGATTATAATCTATCGGAATTATTCGATCGGTATCTGGAGAACGACCTGAATATTCTTGAAATCCAGGAGTTTGAACTCCGACTCAAGAATGACACGTTGTTCGCTGAGAGATTTCGTTTGCATAAGGAAGTGGATGGTGCACTAATTGAGGATGATATTATTAATTTCAGGCTGCAACTTGAACGAATCGGCAACCTGAACTCTGATTTGGTACAATCAACTCCTATGGTTATTGCTGAGGAGATATTTCCGGAAATTGATAATGCCATACTCGAACAGGACATTATGGCTCTTCGAGAACAACTTAACAAAATTCATAGCACGGTTGCTCAATCAGCTCAACCAAAAATTGCAATACACGGTTTTACTGACTCTTTAGAAGAAGATCATTTTGACCGGTTAACGGAGGATAATGAATTGTCGGTTCTGACACAGGATATTGACAAAGCCATTATGCAGGAAGAAGTTATTTCGCTTAGAACAAAACTCGAAAAGATCGGCGAAAGAATCTTAACTGGTAAAAAAGTTGTTTCTGTCCGCCATAGATTGGTCGCTTATACTTCCACTGCCGTGGCTGCTGTATTTGTTTTACTTGTAGCCGGTGCAATATTCCTCAATCAGCAGTCTTCATCTTCATTGTCTACTGAAAGGACATTTTCCAGACATTTCCAATCTTTTGACGGAATTAGTAATCGTCGTGGACCATCCGATGATGGAAAAGGTGTCATCGAACTTGGTATTCAAAAATATAACAAAGGTGAATTTGCAAACGCTCTTGAAGTATTTGAAGCTTGCATGAGTGATAAAAATTCAAACCAGACTGTTCTCCTTTACGCCGGAAGTAGTGCGCTGTTTATCGGAGATCCCGATAAAGCCTTACGTTGCCTTGAGAAATTGAATGGTGATTCTCCTTATTCTTTTGAGGTTGAATGGTTTACGGCTGGATGCTATTTGAAAAAGAAAGATTTTGAGAAAGCTAAAAGTCTCCTCTCAGTGATTGCAAATAATCCAAAACATGATTATTATAGGGAAGCAATTGAAGTCCTGAAGGATTTGTAATCTGAAGTTCTAACTCATCCGGATTTTTCATCAGCTGGTAAAATACTTGTATAATCCCTCCTCCCCGGAGGGATTTTGCTTTACATTACATCGATAAAACCCGGATAAATGCCCGTTTTACCATTTACCAGACAACTCGATGGAAAGGACTGTGGTCCGGCATGCTTGCGTATGATTGCCGGATTCCATGGAAAAAAATTCTCTATACAATATTTACGCGATCGATGTTATATTACCAGAGAAGGCGTAACAATGCTTGGCATAAGCAGTGCAGCTGAGTCGATTGGATTAAAAACGATCGGACTGAAACTTACATGGGAGCAATTGAGAAAGGAAACTCAGCTTCCATGCATTATTCATTGGGATCAAAACCATTTTGTTGTCGTCGTTAAAATTCGAAAATCTTATGTTTTAGTCGCTGATCCTGCTCTGGGAATGGTAAAATACAATCCGGGGGAATTTCTTAAGAAATGGCTTTCTTCAAAAAATGAGGGGGCGGGAATCGGGCTTTGTCTTCTCATTGAACCAACACCGGATTTCTATCAATCAAAAGGGGATTATTCAAAACGAAATTCTTTCAGGTTCCTCTTTAAATATTTTCGCCCGCATAGCAGATTCTACTTTCAGCTTTTGGCAGGTATGCTTGTTGGTTCTGTAATCCTCATCATTCCTCCATTTTTAACGCAAGCTGTCGTTGATATTGGTATAAATAGCCAGGATCTTGGATTTATTTACCTTGTGCTGATAGCGCAAATTGTCCTGATTGCAGGGCGGACTTGTATTGAGTTCATTCGATCCTGGATTCTTCTTCATATGAGCACAAGGATTAACATATCCCTGATATCTGACTATCTGATAAAATTAATGAGATTACCTGCACGGTTCTTCGACACAAAAATGAGTGGCGATATACTTCAAAGAATCGGAGACCATTCCCGCATTGAATCGTTTCTCACCCAATCCACTCTTGGAATTGTTTTCTCAACTTTTAACCTGATTGTGTTTAGTTCTGTCCTGGCAATCTACAACCTGCAAATTCTCGGGATATTTCTTTTTGGAAGCCTCTTGTACATCGGATGGATTGCCCTCTTCCTTAGGAAAAGGCGGGAGCTGGATCAACGGAGATTTATACACCTTGCTCAAAATCAAAATAGTATCATACAGCTGGTTTCTGGAATGCAAGATATTAAGCTGAATAATTGTGAAAAGCAGAAACGATGGGAATGGGAGTCCATCCAGGCAAAAATTTTCAGAATCCGTGTTAGCAATCTGATACTTATTCAATACCAACAGCTTGGTTCAGTGATAATCAATGAAACAAAAAATGTTGTTGTCGCTTTTCTTGCTGCTAAAGCTGTAATCGATGGTCAGATGACATTGGGTGTGATGTTCGCAGTGCAATTCATTATCGGGCAAATGACCGGACCCATTGATCAGCTTGTTGGATTCTTTCATGCCACTCAGGATGCGAAAATTAGTTTGGAGCGATTGGCTGAAGTTCATGATTACCCGACAGAAGTCGAAAATATAGTTGGTCCATTGTGCCCTATGCCTGAAAACCTTTCATATACTGTTGAAAATCTTGTTTTTAATTATGATGGGCCCTCTTCTCCAAAAGTCATTAATGAGATCAATCTGACAATTCCTCAAGAAAAAACAACTGCAATTGTTGGTGCGAGTGGCAGCGGCAAAACAACCCTGATCAAGTTATTACTAGGATTTTATCCTCCCGTTTCCGGTGAAATACGCCTTGGGGAGGCGGGCCTGGATATGATAGATAATCACATTTATCGAAGCCAATGTGGGGTGGTTATGCAAGATGGATATTTATTCTCCGATACTATTGCAAGAAATATTGCTCTTGGTGAAGAGAGTATCGATTCAGCGAAATTGAATGACGCTGCAAGGATGGCAAATGTAAGTGAGTTCATAAAAAGTTTTCCGTTAGGCTATAATACCAGAGTTGGTGCTGATGGTCGTGGGTTAAGCCAGGGACAGAAGCAGAGGATTTTAATCGCAAGGGCAATCTATAAGAACCCTCGGATTCTGTTTTTTGACGAAGCCACCAACGCTTTGGATGCCAACAATGAAAAGGAAATCATTGAGAACCTGAATAAATTCTTCATTGGAAGAACGGTAGTAGTGGTAGCTCACCGACTGAGCACGGTTAAAAATGCGGATCAGATTATAGTACTGGATAAAGGAAGAGTTGTTGAACACGGTGCCCATGATGAATTAGTTCAGCATGAATCCTATTATTATAACCTGGTTAAGAATCAGCTGGAACTCGGCATATGAAAACAAAGGATCCGGATATTGAACTCCGCCAGGAGGAGATACAGGAGATTTTAGGTGTTATTCCTCCATGGGTTATACGCTGGGGTTCCTGGGTACTAGCTATGGTACTCACAGGAATAATTACAGGCTCTGTATGGTTTAAATATCCTGATCGCCTGGCTTGCAATCTGGTCTTGACCTCCAATAATCCACCAGTAATATTAAATGCGAGACAGTCAGGAAGGATCGAACTTTTGGCCACTGGTGACAGCCATCTTGTTAAAAAGGGACAGTTGCTTGCGGTAGTCGAGAGTTCTGCAAAATTTTCCGACATGCTCGAGCTCGATAGTTTAATGGAACAAAACCAAAATTTATCAAATGGAGATGATTTTTCAGAGTCTTTAGCATCCCTTTCTGAGAATTACAATCTCGGTGAGTGGCAGCCATCCCTGGCAGCCTTTTGTAAAGCACTAAAAGATCTGAACGATTTTAAAATGTACAGGTCTGATCAGTCAAGGGTTAATTCGCTAATCAAACAGCAAAAGGATTATGCATTACTTTGGGATCGTCAAAACAAACAGCGTCTGATCAAATCCGAACAGATGAAAATTCAGGAAAGGCAATATCAACGCCTGATCTCGCTGAGGGATTCGAATTCTATATCGATGATGGAATTTGAATCAGGTTCTTCTGAATACCTTAATGCCAAATTTAATCTGGAGACATCGGGCAGCCTGCTTACTCAGACTCAAATTGAGATTGATAAGCTGGATCATCAGATTATAGTGATAGAAAAGGATTTCCTTGAATTACGTGATCAGAAATCAAATCTGTTGCGAGAAGCCTATGATCAGCTTGCTGGAATGCTGGCCAATTGGAAACTCAATTACACTTTTATTGCACCAATCGATGGGATCGTGGTTTTTACGAGAATATGGAGCCAAAATCAGTCTGTCGCGCCAGGGGAGAGAGTCATGACAATTATTTCCGGGGAACCTGGACCAGTTATCGGTAAAGTTTTGCTTCCGCTTAAGGGATCGGGAAAGGTCAGGACAGGCCAGAAGGTAATCCTCCGGATCGACAAGTTTCCTTACATGGAATATGGGTCTCTTGAAGGAAGGGTCGTTAGCGTGTCGATGGTTTCCGATCAGGAATTTTATAGTGTTGAAATTGGATTGCCAGAGGGACTCAGAACGACATATAATAAGGAACTGACCTTTAATCAGGGTATGACCGGCCAGGCTGAAATAATAACTGCTGAATTAAGTTTGCTGCTTCGGATTGTCAATCCGTTACGGAGCATTCTTAATAGAAATAAGGTATTAGCGAACTGAATGGATTACTTTGATCGTTTCCACTGAAAATAATAATCCTCCATGGTTTCATTTACTCTTACTGTATCAATCCTTGTTTCAGTAAGCATGGCGCCGTTGCGGGTTTGGATGTAATAGGGCAATACCATTCCTCCCACCTTCCTGAAATCTCCGAAAACCGATTCTGCTACGTAGGGCAT
This sequence comes from uncultured Bacteroidota bacterium, assembly GCA_903832165.1. Classification (GTDB taxonomy): domain Bacteria; phylum Bacteroidota; class Bacteroidia; order Bacteroidales; family UBA12481; genus UBA12481. The sequence goes on from CAILAQ010000766.1 coordinate 5,520, forward strand.
TCTATCGATAAGAAGGCCAACATCG
>CAILAQ010000767.1 GCA_903832165.1 uncultured Bacteroidota bacterium
AAAGAAACAATAAGAAAAATTATGAAAGCAATATTTCTGGTACGGACAGGTGAAGGCAAAGAGGCATTCGAGACAAGGGAAACCCCCATTCCCATTCCGGGTCATGGAGAGGTTGTGATCAAAGTTGAAGCATTTGGCCTTAATTATGCCGATGTTATGGCACGTCGCGGATTGTATAAAGCAGCTCCGCCAATTCCTTCGGTTCTTGGATACGATGTAGCCGGCACAATTTATTCATTGGGCGAAGGCACTACCGGGGTTTCAACCGGTCAGCGGGTGGCAGCTCTCACCCGCTTCGGTGGTTATGCAGAATACGCGGTAACCCAGGCCTCGGCAATCATTCCTCTGCCCGATACTATGACCATGCCACTCGCCACTTCCCTGGCAACACAGGCATCCACTGCCGTTTTCAGCTCAATATTTGCCACCCGTATTTATTCCGGCGACAGGGTATTGATTCATGCAGCTGCCGGAGGGGTAGGTACAATTCTTGTGCAACTTGCAAAAGCAAAAGGTTGTATCGTATACGGCTTTGCTTCAGCGCTAAAGCACGATTACCTAAAGGATATCGGCGTAGACTATGTTTTTGATTCCCATGCCTCTGATCCCTGGACAAAGCTTGTCACACATTTGTCAGCCGACAAGCTTGATGTCGTTTTTGATAATATCGGCGGGCTAAGTTTCAAGAAGGGCTTACAATTACTGGGTCCGGGAGGCCGGATAATAGCCTATGGTGCTGCCGCTCAGAACCGGGGTAATAAATCAAGCCAGCTGAACAATATGAGAGTTGGCCTGGGCTTTGGGTTTCACTCTCCCATCGGCCTGATTGTAAAATCGCAATCGATAATCGGGGTAAATATGCTCTCCCTCGCAGATAATAAACCCATGGTTCTTAAAGAGGTAATGGAGGAGGTTAGCCGACTGGCTAAATCCGGGATCATCAGGCCGGTGCTGGGGAAAGAGTTTCCTGCCGACAGGATAGGTGAAGCTCATGATTTTCTGGAATCGCGAAATTCAACAGGAAAAATTGCATTATCCTGGTAGTTTATTTACTCATTTTTGATTTCTTTCGTCATCACAACTACATCCTGGTCTGATACAACCCTGATAAGAAGTGCTTGTTTTGTTGCTTCAATTTTCACATAATTGGTATTGCCGTTTGTAAGGATCGGGAAACGGTATCCCGAGAAAGGGGGAGCCAGCCAGGAATGTCGATGTGTGTGGCCGGCAATCATGAGGTCGGCGCCGGCTTCACTGATCACCGGACCAAAATGCTCAGCCAGGAACTGCGGTCCATAACCCCTGTTACCACTCATCAGAACCGGGAACCGGCCTAAAACAAACTTCAGTACAGGAATGATCGGCATATGAACGATGATGATCCTGTAAGCCGCATTTTTGTACGCGGGGGTCTTTACTTCTTGCTTCAGCCATTCAAGTTCCGTTAACCGATAGCTGTCGTAATCAGCTAAGCCATAGTAATATTTGTTATCATCAGGCTTATCCTCGCCACAGTCGAGGAGCACAAAATGAACTGGTCCCTGATCGAAAGAACCATAGTAATGATCATTTGGAAAATCCAGATAATCCTTCAGTTTCCTTGCCATGATCCCACGGGTTTCGTGATTACCCCGGTTAAATACGAAAGGGACTCCGGAAGCGAAATATCGCACACTGGTATCTATGATCGGACCCAGCAGCTGAGATTCCGTTTCAAAATTATCGACAATATCGCCGTTGTAGATGACCAGGTCCTGCTCTGCTGCATTTCCTGATTTTAGTAATTTTGCCAGTTCTCCACCATTAGTATGGATATCATTTACCAACATAAAACGGGTACTTTCTTTGAGTACATTATGAGTAGTAAATTTGAACTCTTTTCCTTTTACCGTATCACCATAATAAACCTGGTAAGGCCGGAGTTTCATGAGTTCCACGGCATGAATCCGATACGCGTAGCTTAACCCTGGCTTCAACCCTGTTATTCTTACTTTATGAAGTGTTCCCCCGGCGTTTATTAATCCATCTGTTGAATTGCGGATAAGCGAATCGGACTGTGGCCTGGTGCGGACCAGCCACACTCCCGGCACAGCGGGAAGGTTTGTGGTCCAGCATACGGTTACACCTTCCTGAGTCAGATTCTGCAGCCACGGACCATGAGTGATACGGAGAGATTCCGTACTTTGTCCGAATGAGTTCAGCACAACGCACAGAAAGGCTGTCAGTAAGATATTTATTCTCATCAGCAATGTTTTATCGGTCGAAAATACGGAAATTAGTTGCGGAAAAAACTACCCTGCCATAGATACCCGTTAAAATGAATCAGCCCGTTTATCGATCACTCACACCTTTGATTTTCCTGATGTTTTTATCGGGCTTGCTTTCCATTGTCCGGGCTCAGGTACCATTTCCAGAGCCGGGGCCGGTTTTTCGCGATGATCTCCTGCCGCGCATTTACCTGTACATCCCAAAAGACTCATTGGATAAGATGTACCTGCATCCCGAATCTGATGCCGAGTTTCCTGTCCGGTTGGTCTTTGAGAGCGGTGCGATAAAGGATACCGTGCAAAATGTCGGTCTGAGTTTCCGTGGCAACACTTCCAGGATGGCGGCAAAAAAATCATTCAGTTTATCATTCAACACCTTCATAAGTAAAGGATCCTTCTATGGCCTTGAAAAAATGGATCTGAACGGTGAGCATAACGATCCATCCGTAATCCGCTCAAAACTATGCTGGGACCTCTGCCGTTCCATTGGAATACCCGCACCCAGGGCCAATCATATTCTCTTGTACATCAATGATGCATTCTGGGGTGTTTATATTAATGCTGAGCAGGTTGACGAAGAATTTGCCAAGTTACGCTTTGGTAACAAAAAAGGGAATTTGTACAAATGTCTCTATCCTGCCGACCTGACCTACCGCAGCAAGAACCCCGCCGATTACAAATATGTTTCGGGCGGCCGCCGTGTATATGAACTTAAAACCAATGAAACGGCTGATGACTATACGGATATTTCCGCCTTCATCGATATTCTGAACAATACACCGATCAGCAGTCTGCCAGCCGAACTGGAAAAGGTACTTAACGTAGAGAACCTGCTCAGGGTTATGGTTCTTGACGTTTTTACGGGTAACTGGGACGGGCCTTTTTACAATAAGAACAATTTCTATCTGTACAAAAATACCTCCTCCCAAAAATTTGAGCTGATCCCTTATGATCTTGACAATACATTCGGTATCGATTGGTTCAATATTGACTGGGCAGCCCGACCTGTTTACCAATGGGCTAACCAGTCGGAACCCAGGCCTTTGTACACACGCGTTTTATCTGTAGTTGAATACAGGAAAGAGTACACCAGACTTTTCTATGCTTTTCTCAGCTCATTGGACGACGGACATCTGGTGAGCAAGATCGGCGCTCTCAAGGAAATATATGGCCCTTACATCGCCACTGATCCATATTATCGCCGCGATTATGGCTGGTCAACCGTTGATTTTCAGAATTCGTTCAACAGCAGGCTCACTGCCTCTCATGTAAAGATCGGGTTGATCCCGTACATCCAGACCAGGACCAGCATTGCCCGATCCCAGCTGGATGCCATTTCCGCAATCGACGCATATCCGGCTGCCGGACTGATCCGCATTTATCCAAATCCCGTTTCTGACTATCTGGTAATCGACCAACCGAAAGAGGAGGTCAGATTTGAATTTTTCGGAAGTAACGGATCGGTTGCAAAAAGCGGAATAATTAACGGTGGCTACAGCAAAATAGACGTTTCTGATTTAACTGACGGCATATATTATCTTAAGCTGCAGCTAGCTCAAAAAGGTAATTTTACCAGCAGGGTAATAATCCTGC
>CAILAQ010000768.1 GCA_903832165.1 uncultured Bacteroidota bacterium
ATAATATTACTTTTTGATTTTAAAAACTACAAATTTATATATAAGACTATTAATAACGGTGCACCTGCCATCATTATTTTGTGGCAGAATCTTGTTAATTTTACCATACTTTTTTCCACGGGAAGAATCCCATAAAACCATAAATATTTCGAATGAATAATCTCGATCTGCCTGCAAAATACGATCCATCGAAAACAGAGGATAAATGGTATGCCTATTGGATGGAACAGGGCTTTTTCCGTTCGGTTCCCGATTCCAGGGAGCCCTATACAATTGTAATACCTCCCCCAAACGTTACGGGAGTGCTGCATATGGGGCACATGCTGAATAATACGATACAGGATATCCTGATTCGCAGAGCCAGAATGACTGGCAAGAATGCCTGCTGGCTGCCTGGTACTGATCATGCTTCCATTGCTACTGAAGCACGTGTGGTTGCTAAATTGCGGGATCAGGGTATTAAAAAGACGGATATCACCCGTGATGAGTTTATTGCCCATGCTTGGCAATGGACAGAAAAACACGGTGGCATTATCCTTGAACAGCTGAAGAAGCTGGGCGCATCATGCGATTGGGAGCGGACTAGTTTTACGATGGATCCGGGTTTATCTGAAAGTGTTCTCCAGGTTTTTGTCGATCTTTACCGAAAGGGATATGTATACCGTGGTGTCAGGATGGTTAACTGGGATCCGCAGGCGCAGACTGCGATATCCGACGAAGAGGTGAATTACAGGGAAGAGCAATCGAAACTTTATTATGTCAGATATAAAATTGTGGGTTCCGATGAGGACTACCTTACGGTTGCCACAACGCGTCCGGAAACAATTCTTGGTGATACTGCTGTTTGCGTTAACCCCAATGACCCGCGTTATGAGCATTTGAAAGGTGCAAGGGTAATTGTTCCGATGGTCAACAGGGAAGTGCCGGTGATCTTCGATGATTATGTTGATATTGAATTTGGTACCGGTGCCCTTAAGATAACTCCGGCTCATGATGTGAATGACTATACCATCGGGATGAAATTCGGTCTGGAGGCAATTGATGTGTTTAACGATGACGGGACGATCAGTGAAAAGGCTGGAATGTTTGCCGGCATAGATCGTTTTGAAGCACGAAAGCTGGCCGCCAAGGAATTGGAGCGTAGCGGCAATCTTGTGAAAATTGAGGAGTATACCAATAAACTGGGCTATTCCGAGAGGACGTCCGCCGTAATTGAACCAAAACTTTCGAGGCAATGGTTTATCCGTATGAAGGAATTAGCGGAGCCTGCCCTAATCAATGTAATGAATGATGAAGTCCAGCTTATACCGGCAAAGTTCAAGAATACCTACCGGTACTGGATGGAGAACATCAAGGACTGGTGTATATCCAGGCAGCTGTGGTGGGGTCACCGGATTCCTGCGTGGTATCTTGCTGATGGCCGTTTTGTTGTTGGCCTTGATGAAAATGAAGCACTGGCAGAGGCGAGAAAGCTTACCGGTAACGATAGTATTCAGATTTCTGATTTATCGCAGGATGAGGATGTATTGGATACCTGGTTTTCTTCATGGCTTTGGCCGATCTCCGTATTCGATGGTATTCGTAATCCCGATAACCCCGATATCAACTACTATTATCCGACCAACGACCTGATTACTGCACCGGATATCCTGTTTTTCTGGGTAGCCCGCATGATTATTGCCGGCTATGAATACAGGAAGGCGAAACCATTCAGCAATGTTTATCTGACAGGAATGGTAAGGGATGCACA
>CAILAQ010000769.1 GCA_903832165.1 uncultured Bacteroidota bacterium
GCACTTTTTTCATTGCGGTTGAAATTAAGTTTAGAATTCTACCGCAAAATTTAAGAACTTTCTTTCAATAATAACCTACAAAAATCGTTCAAAACAGGCTGTTCGTCAAATACTTGGAAAATATTCCTTGATATTGTTTAATTTTTAATGCACCGCACCGAGTAACCCGCCAATTTGGATTCATTATACCGGTGAACACCGTCGTAGCTATCGTACAGGTAGCGGTTAAAAGCGTTCAGGGAATCACCCTCTGTGGCTGTCCAGAAGTATGCATGATATTTAATGTGATCATAACCCCAGTAAAACCAGCTGTGACCTCCCGGAAGTACGGTGAAACCGCTGCTGTTTGTAGCGCCAGGATTCGAATCCCAGTGAGCAGTTCCTTTTTCTTTCATCTTCAGTGCAATGGAGCCGGAAGTCCTCGTATCTGTACTGTTTGCTTCTGCTTCAGTCATTCCCAGATATTTTTCGAGAACCTTCCATTCTTCATCTGACGGCAGATGCCAGCCGGGAGGGCAGGCGATCCTGGCAGCCGCCCAGTTATACAAGGCCCCATATGTTTTATAATTAGTGGTGGCCTTTGCGGCAACTACATCCATCCCGGAATAATTATACACATAATAACAGGGATCGGTGAAGGATGATTTATAATAGGATGCTAAATAATAAGCAGAATTCACGGCGGGCAGGTAAGCCAGATTCTCGGTCATCCAGGTTTGAGTACCGATCTTTTTATAGGTATAGTTCCTGCCATCAAATTTAAAAGTACCGGGGACAATCTTTTCCTTCCACAGGGAAAGCGATGGATCTCCGGCATAAACAATATAAACCCAGACTTTATCTTTCTCATTATAATATGACTTTGCAGGGGATATTCCACCCCACCATTTTGAAGAAGTATAAGCCTCGTTTGTCGAGGTATCACATAGGCTATCGATCAAAGAAGTAGCCCATCCGGCATTTTTGCTCGTATATACTGACCAGGTAAAACCAAAATAGCAGCCATCAGCGAATTTCTTGTACAGGCGTGACCAACTCCCCAGAAAGCTGTAACAAAAACCACCATAAAAAAGGACAGAATCCTTGCTGAAATCGTTGTAAGTTTCTATGAATTTTGGAGAAAGGAAATAGACGTTTTCCTTAATTTTAGCTCCGGCAAAAGTATGGACAGCCGCAACATCACCATTTACTATATCTTTCCAGTATTTGGCCGAGGTAACCAGATTGGCCACTTCACCTGTCTTTAAATAGACTTCCTGTATATCGTCTTTTTTCGGCCAAGCCCAACCATGGGAGTAGATGTGGACGATACCATACCCTGACAACTCCGTAAAACGATCCACCGAGGCTTCGGTATTTTTGTAAATGGTTTGCAGAACAAATTCGGGTTGAGGAAGCCGTTGCTGGTAGTTTGAAACCATCGGATCAGTGTATTCCGACCTTTCCCAATAGGACGGATTCAAAAGGATCACTTTTTTATTATTGACGAGGGATGCTGTGCCGGAGCTTGTAGCAGAAGCTTTTTGCAAAGGTTTCAGGGCCGGTGACTGAGTGCCGGCTTTATCTTCGGGATTCAGGAATATTCCCCCGCGCATACCGTTGGAATATTGTACAGCTATGCCCTGGCTGCCGATGGTGGCAGAAGTAACCATCGTATCAGCCTGGAAAAACTGTTGCAACTTCTTTATGGCCTCCAGTGAGTCCATCGTTTTTGACCAGGTCTCGTATTTTGTGCCAGCCTCTTTCTGAAAATCAATTACCCGGGTATAATAGGCTTGCTCCTCCTTGGTCCAGGTGGCCTTGTTATAATCGAGGTATTTTGAGCAGGCCCCGGACACGATCAACAGGGAAAACAGGATCCATTTTGTAGTTTTCATATGAACTATTTGACGAAAAGATAAGGATATTTATGGAACCGTTCTGCTATTCCAAACGAAATGTTCTCTCCGCAAAGTGGTTTATTCGGGAGAATATCTACATTTATTTTTTTTGAATAATTATGAATAAACCTGGAAATCTGGTCAGGACCTTCGGCGTCGGTTACGTGATCATGTTCGTAGTGGCCAACATTATCGGTTCAGGAGTCTATAAAAAGATTGCCCCGATGGCAGCCGAGCTGCATTCAATGGAATGGATTCTGCTGGCCTGGGTGGCAGGTGGGATCATCACACTTTTCGGTGCCCTGAGCAATGCCGAGGTGGCTGGTTTGCTGGCCGATACGGGCGGAGATTTCGCCTATTTCAAAAAGATTTACAACCGGTTTTTCGCCTTCCTGTACGGGTGGTCGCTGGTAGCGGTTATCCAGACGGCAACCATCGCCTCGCTGGCTTATGTATTTACTCAATCGCTGAACAGTATCCTGCCGATTCCCGAGGTTTTTCCCTCGCTGGCCGGATTTACGATAGGGGGTGTATTTGCACCCTTCCATGATTTTGGGATAAAGCTTACGGCAATATCCCTCATTATGCTGCTGACCTGGCTGAACATGTCGAGCCTGAAAAGCGGAGCGGGCACCAGTAAAATCATCATGCTGCTGGTTTCCATTGGCCTGCTAACCATCATAGTTTTCGGGCTGTCGAGCCATGTCGACCGGCCGGCGGCAACCATGAGTATAGGCACAATTACCTCCGGAACGGTTACCCTGTCAGCTTTTTTCGCTGCTATGCTGGCGGCCTTCTGGGCTTATCAGGGATGGGCATCTGTGGGATTTATCGGCGGAGAAATCAAGGAGGCCAACCGGGCGATCCCAAAAGGAATTGTAATTGGCGTATTTATTGTGATCGGGGTTTATCTCCTGGTCAACTTTACCTATCTCAGATTGCTTTCGGTGCCTCAGCTCGAAGCGATTCATGCAGCTGGAAATAAAATTGCGGCAATTGAGGCGGTGCGGGCATTCTGGGGCAAGGGCGGAGTCATGTTTATTTCCATCCTGATATTGATCACTACCCTCGGGTGCACCAACGCCAGTATTCTCACAGGGGCCCGGCCAACTTATGCCATGGCCCGTGAAGGCCTCTTTTTTCCCGGGATCGCCAAACTGAACAAGGCAAATGTTCCTTCCAATTCGCTTTTATGGCAGGGAATATGGGGCCTCCGTGCTGGTGTTGTCAGGAACCTTCGATCAGCTGACAGATATGATTATTTTTGCTGTTTTTATTTTTTATGGTGCCACAACTCTCGGGGTATTTATTTTGCGCCGCAAGATGCCCGATGCAC
>CAILAQ010000770.1 GCA_903832165.1 uncultured Bacteroidota bacterium
CCTCTTCGAGAATCAGCCTTTGCCCAATTCAAATGATCGGCCGGTTATTTGTCTTTAACTTCTTCAAAGTCAACATCGGTCACTTCATCGCTGCCTGAACCTTTCTGGCCTTGCCTTCCCTGCTGTTGCTCCTGGTTCGGGCCACCCTGCGGGCCGCCCTGGGCTTCAGATTGCGAAGCGTTTTTATACATCTCTTCGCTGGCAGTCTGCCACATTGAGTTCAGATTGGCAATTGCGGCATCAAGAGCAGGAAAATCGCGGTTTTTCGCTGCATTCTTCAACTCTTCAACCGCCTTTTCGATGGATGATTTTTTATCTGCCGGAAGTTTATCACCAAACTCTTTCAATTGCTTTTCAGTCTGGAATACCAGGCTGTCGGCCTGGTTAAGTTTATCAACTTCTTCTTTGGCCTTTTTGTCCGATTCAGCATTCACCTGAGCCTCTTCGCGCATCCGGCGAATGTCTTCGTCTGAAAGTCCGGAGGATGCCTCAATCCTGATTTGCTGTGATTTTCCGGTTGCTTTATCCTTGGCGGTTACATGAAGGATCCCATTCGCATCAATATCGAAAATTACTTCAATCTGAGGGATTCCACGCTGAGCAGAGGGGATGCCATCAAGATGGAACCGTCCAAGGCTTTTGTTCTGGTTGGTCATCGGGCGTTCACCTTGCAGAATATGAATCTCTACCGAGGTTTGACCATCAGCTGCGGTTGAAAACACCTCCGACTTACGGGTTGGAATCGTGGTGTTCGATTCGATGAGCCGGGTCATGACACTGCCAAGGGTTTCAATACCCAGCGATAATGGGGTAACATCAAGCAGTAAAACATCCTTTACCTCTCCGGTAAGCACGCCACCCTGAATCGCGGCGCCAATGGCAACCACCTCATCCGGATTTACACCCTTTGAAGGCTCTTTACCGAATAAGTCGCGTACCAGTTTCTGTACGGCAGGAATCCGGGTTGAACCGCCAACAAGGATCACTTCGTCAATTTCGGAGGCCTTCAAACCTGCATCCTGCAAAGCCTTCTGACAGGGGGGGATGGTTGATTGCATCAGACTGTCAACAAGTTGTTCAAACTTTGCCCGGGTAATTTTTTTAACAAGGTGCTTGGGAACTCCATCCACCGGCATGATGTAAGGGAGGTTGATTTCGGTTTCCATCGAACTTGACAGCTCAATTTTTGCCTTCTCGGCTGCCTCTTTCAAACGCTGAAGCGCCATCGGATCTTTGCGTAAATCCAAACCTTCGTCTTTCTGAAATTCATCGGCCAGCCAGTCAATAATTACGTGGTCGAAGTCATCCCCGCCAAGGTGGGTGTTTCCGTTGGTCGATTTGACCTCAAAAACACCTTCTCCCAGTTCAAGAATGGAGATGTCAAATGTTCCGCCACCCAAATCGAATACGGCGACTTTAATGTCTTTATGTTTTTTGTCCAGACCATAAGCAAGAGCGGCTGCGGTAGGCTCATTGATGATGCGCTTTACCGTAAGGCCCGCTATTTCACCTGCTTCCTTGGTGGCTTGCCGTTGGGAATCGCTGAAATAGGCAGGAACGGTAATTACAGCTTCCTTCACCTCCTGTCCGAGATAATCCTCTGCAGTTTTCTTCATTTTCTGAAGCACCATTGCACTGATTTCCTGAGGGGTGTATAATTTTCCCGAAATGTCAACCCGGGGTGTGTTGTTTTCCCCTTTCGATACCATATAAGGTACCCGCTTAATCTCTTTTTGTACCTGATCCCATGTTTCGCCCATAAAGCGTTTGATGGAAAAAACAGTGTTTCTGGGATTGGTGATTGCCTGCCGTTTGGCCGGGTCTCCTACCTTGCGTTCTCCGCTGTCGGTAAATCCGACAACTGACGGGGTAGTGCGTCTCCCTTCGCTGTTTGGAATTACAACGGGTTCGTTCCCTTCCATCACAGCCACACAGGAGTTGGTGGTTCCAAGATCAATACCAATAATTTTTGCCATTTTTAAATCTCCTTATAAATAAACAATAACTTCTTTCGAATGTCCCTCCGGATAGTCAATCATTGTACCAAAACCACTTTTATGACAGTGGGGTGACAAAAAGACAGGAATACGGAAAAGTGAAATGGCGAAATGGTGAAATGGGGAGGTGTGGAAAGATCAGAAACCCCGGTGCAGGGTTTTGGCATTCACATGGAGGGCAGCCTTGGTGATATCGCTCACTGCAAGCGAGTCGGTTAATTTCATAAACCGGGATGAAA
>CAILAQ010000771.1 GCA_903832165.1 uncultured Bacteroidota bacterium
AAATTCATTAAATAATGATTGCGAGAATATTATTTATTTGGATTTTTATGACAACAGTTTTTGTTGCCGTGGCCGTTGCTCAGACTCAAACTTTTATCCTGAATGGCTTTATTGAAGATTCATTGACAGGAGAAAAATTGATCGGAGCTAATATTCTTGAAGTGGCAAATAGAACAGGCACAACCACCAATCAATTTGGATTCTTTTCCATTCCAATATTATCAGGGAAAACCTGCCAATTATCTATTTCTTATGTTGGATATAAGTTGAAGCCTTTAACTATTAATCCGCAAAGGGATACATCGGTAATCGTACGTTTAACCCTGACTGATGCATTAAGGGAGGTTACTATTGTTGGTGGAAATGCAGATCGAAATGCGGTAGCCAGGTCATTCGGAATGGTTTCTCTGAATACCTCAACCTTAACAAAGTTGCCATCATTAACCGGAATAAAGGATATCATGCGATCGAGTCAGTTGCTGCCTGGAATTCAATCGGGAAAAGAGGGCAGTAGTCAGATTTTTATTCGCGGGGGCAGTGCCGATCAGAATCTGATTTTACTGGATGATATTCCGGTCTACTATGTTAATCATATCGGAGGATTCATTTCAGTATTCGATGCGGGAGCAATAAACTTAATGAATATTTATAAAGGAGCATTCCCGGCTCGTTATGGTGGCAGATTGTCAGGAATCCTGGATATCAGGCTAAAGGAGGGCTCTAAGTCCGGGAGAAAACAGACTTTGCAAATTGGAATTTTATCCACTGAATATAAAATTGAAGGACCGGTTAAAACTGACACTTCCTCTTACCTCTTGTCGGTGCGACGTTGTAATGTTGATATTTTTACCCGTCTGTATTCATTATTGGATTCGAATGGAAAGGTTCAGGGGGGCTATACGTTTTATGATGTAACAGGGAAATACTCCAGAAAATTGGGCGCCAGAGATAAATTGTTTTTCATCACCTATTTCGGTCGGGATAAGATTTTTGCCTCAGGATCAATCCATTCTTCTGATGGGATCTTTAACAATAAAGCCTCATTTTCAACGAAATGGGGTAACTATATTGCCTCGGCAAAATGGTTACATGTATACTCCGGTTCGCTGTTTAGCAGCCTGACTGTGGCATATACGCGGTTTGCCTATAATAAGGACCTGTCGGGTAAGTCAGTAAGATTATCTGATGGTAATACGGAAAGCTCTTATAATCTTACTTTCGGTTCAAATATTCAGGACATCCTGTGCAATTATGTGTTCGAGAAAACCTTGAACGCCAGGCATCATTTATCTTATGGCATCCTGAATACACTTCACCTTTTCAAGCCTCATAATTATTCCCTGACCACTGAAAATGCCTCAGCACCTGAATTATCTTACACAAGCTGGCAAATTTCACCTGAATCGCGAGCCTATCTTGAGGATAAATACGGCATCTCGGACCGATGGTATCTTACAGCCGGTGCCCACCTGGCCATCATTTATTCCGATACCCGTACCTACCTGGCAATTGAACCCAGGCTATTAACAAAATATTCATTGAACGACAATCTTGATCTAAGTTTTGGCTATTCGCGCATGACTCAGAACCTGCATCTCCTTTCCAGTTCGGGATTAGGCCTGCCAACGGATTTATGGATTCCTGTTACTGCGCAAATTCCACCCGGAGTTTCAGATCAGCTTGGATTAGGAATCAATTGGCAGCTTCCAGACAACCTGCCTTTTAAATTGACGATCGAGGCATATTTCAAAAAGATGAAAAGCCTGGTAGAATTCAAGGAAGGCGCAGTATTTTTTCAAAAGGGCGCTGATTGGCAATCGTCAATAGAGACTGGTGGTACAGGTATTTCCAAAGGGGTAGAGTTCCTTCTGGAAAAACAAGAGGGATCATTTACAGGTTGGATCGGCTATACCATCTCGAAAAATGACAGAACATTTCCCGGCTTAAATGGAGGTAAGTCCTTTCCATTCCGTTATGATCGCAGACATAACCTATCGGTGGTCGCCAATTATGAACTCAGCAACCATATTAATCTCTGCGGCACATGGGTATATTGGACTGGCGAGGCAATAACCCTTGCCTACGGAGAGTATAGTGTGCCAATTCATTACGACAACTGGTCGCTCATCGAAGGAACAGCTCATGTCTATTCTTCGAGAAATGGATACAGGCTGCCGGATTATCACCGGCTGGATATTGCTATTCAGTTTAAGCGTTCCTTTCAAAAGGTTGACAGGACGATCTCAGTTGGCATTTACAATGTTTACAATCGTAAAAATCCGTTTTTTCTGTTCTGGGATAAAGGTTCAGATGGTGCAATAAAATTGTATCAGGTCACCATTTTCCCAATCATGCCAAATATTTCAGTAGCCTATACTTTTAAATAACAGATAATTCTGAAGTAAAAATTCCCACCGAATGCTGAAACATCCTGAATATTGGGTTCTGTTATTCCTCTTCATCCTATTTTCCTGCACCCAGGAAATTGAGCTGAAGACCACTGATATCCAAAGAGAACCGGTACTATCGGGCTTGATAAGTCCGGGTCGTAATTCCATTATTAACCTTGGAACAACCTCATCTGTTCTGGACGA
>CAILAQ010000772.1 GCA_903832165.1 uncultured Bacteroidota bacterium
CCCTGATCAGCTGCATGATCACTTCCTTGACAAGTTTTTTGAAATTCGGATACTCGTCCATCAACAGAAATCTCCCTCGGATTGCCGGATAGTATACAAGACGAGAATCATACCGGTAAAATGCAAGCATCAGCCCGATCAGCGCACGCTGTCTCAATTCTTCGTCCTGCGTGTCAAAAAATCCAAATAGTAATTCGAACTTTCTTTTATCGAAATAGCGTAAAATACTGAGATTTAATGCTGTAATCAACATCGCTTTTTCCGGTACCGTCAGAGTGGCGGAATCCTTGATCGTCTCGACTAATTGAACTTCGCGATCGTGAAATTCATCAGTCAGCCAGATCATATGAAACAGCCTGGATAAATCACGCAGATATTCCGGATCAGAAGGGGTTATGCGATCAGGCTCACTCAGAAAGCTCAGAATGAATGATTCGAGTCCGGGATCATCGCGAAAAATCCGCTTTCTGACATGTACATATTGAGTGGACATTTTAGTGAGTAAAAATTCGGAAACCCTGTCATTCAGTTCATACAAACCGGCGACAATTTTTCGGTAAACCTTCTGGCGTTCAGGATCCTGAATACCCTTTACCGTATATTCCAGCATTACCTGGTAGGTTGTATCAAGCTGTTCCAGTTCCTCCACCCATGAATTCACACCGGAAGTAATGAGCATAGGCCGCAGATCGGTCATTGCTTCTTTCAACCGCTTCACTGACAAAAGGTCATGAATACGGCGCGTGCTGCTTAAAATTTCTTTTTCAGTCATATTTTAAATTAACCGCAAAAATCATTCCGCAGAAGAAATTGTGACGGGTGACAAGTGACGGGTGACTCGAGGAAGAAGATCGGGGGACGAAGAAGAAGATCGATTGACGGAAGACAAAAGACAGAAGACAGAAGACGGTAGCCGGGAGGAATGTCGCCCGGAGAGTTGTCATTCCCGCGAAGGCGGGAACCCCGTCCCTTACCACGGAATTCTCCAGGAGAACGTTCACCCAACGTCTTAAGCCTTCCTATCGATTCACATACAAATACCGTATCCGACAGACCCGACCGTTGCTCTTCGGATTTTTATCCGCCGACATCCGGATCTGGATTTCATGAGTTGCGTCGGATTTTGCGCCAACGGCGAGTCCCGTGCCGAGAGTGTAAAACCATGGCAGATGAAGTCCTGCGCTCCAGGCAGTGAACAGGTCGCGCTGCTGCCACGGACCCCCATCAATGCTGTACTCAACGATTCCGGCATCCGGACCAGCTGCAACCGCTATTCCGACCGCATTTCCAGCAAAGCGATATTTCACAGTTCCCGGATTGCCTTCGTTCACCAACATGGGAACATCGGTATAATTTTCACGCGTTCCCTTGCCATCACCGGGCTGCCAGCTTTCGTCGATCATCCATCCTTTCGCAGCCTTAATCTGATGAATATCAATTATAGCACCGGTCCCGTAACTTGCATTATCAAGGGGCGCAGGAACATAATGATCAACAGGAGCCTCACCTGCTACAGATCCGCGCCAGGCCTTTTCCATCAAAGCTTTCATCGAGCGGAAATAAATATGCTGTCCAAATGGTGAAGGGTGTAAATCCTTGAAATCCCTTTCCCAGGTAAATTCGCCGGCATCAATACGTTCAGTTACCTCTTTGGCGAGGTTGATACTCGGCACCTGATAATGAATCGCCACCCGCTCATGATTCTGAATGACCTGCGGAACCTGACCCTTGCGGTACATTTCAATTTTTCCCGGATCCGCAAAATGCATGAAAACGATGTCTGCTTTTGGATTATTTGCCAGGGTATGCCTGACAATTCCTTCCATCGCGCGAATTTGTTCAACCGTTGGAAATTCATTGGTGTCATCATTAACCGCAGCCTCCTCAAACAGCAGGTCGACCGATCCATGTGACAATATATCCTGCTCCATCCGGAATGCGGCAGGAGTGCTCCCCATCGAAGGGACACCTGCATTTATAAACTCAAATTCCGTGGATGGAAATCTCTTTTTCAGATAGTTGCAGATACTATCGCGCCAGCCTCCGCCCCAGGTGATCGATCCGCCTAGAAAGGCTACCCTGCCCTTTTTGTCACGTTCAAAACGGATTAGGCTGTTTCGAAGCCCGCCCCGCAATTCATAAAAATCCGATGGATCAAGAATCGGTTTTGGCAATACCGTACTGCAAATGATAAAATTGGCTGCTATCCGCGGTGTTTCAATCGGGAAATGATGTCCCATCAGATCCTGCTTTCCAAGCGTACAGGGCACCAGCATTGCAGGTCCGCCAAGCTTTTTATAACGTTCAAACAAAATAAAGGTGTTCTCCTCAGGCGGAACAACCTTATCTTCCAACCCTATCATATGTATCAGCGGAACCTTTGCTGCTGCCAGTTTATCAAGATTATCATAAGCCAGGTCGGTATATGCTTTTGCCTCCTCGTCCGATTTGAAACCAAACTCCTTTTTCAGAAGATTCCAGTCGCCCTTGCTACCGACCCCTTTTCCAAACCCGCCGGGCCAGCTTTTAAAATCACAAACCGGGGCTTCTCCATAGATAGCATTGATCCGCTCAGGATGCTTTTTTGCCCAGGAATAGGCGTACAACCCTCCCCGGCTCACCCCTTCGAGCGACACTTTTTCATTCAAATGATAGTTCGCGCGGAGAAAATCGTAAAACCGATCCCAGATGCCCACTGCTCTTGGGCTGCCGAACATATCGACCGCATCAACATACGCAACATAAAATCCTTCTGATAATAGGATACTGTCCATATCGGCATGCCAGTCGAAGAACATTGCCTTCCAAAGCCAGGGATTTCCCGCCAACGGTTTTGCCGGTTTTACCAGATAGGCTATCATCCCCTCAAACGGGAATTCCACTCTTTCAAACCCTTGCCAGACCGAAGTCTTTGTTTTCGGCTGGTCTTGAGCTGTTGCTTTTTCCTGATAAGATCCAATGAACAGGAGAACCAGAATACTATAAACAATCAATTTCCGCATAAAACAGAATTTTAAATATCAATGCCTAAATTACCAATAATCGAATGATAGATCAGGGATGCAATTTAAAGTCCATCAACCAGAAATACCGATTTAACCGGATCCAGCTTAATCCGTATCCTGGTATATTGCTGTCCGTTGAGGGTTTCAATTGTGGTTTCTCCATCGGATATCATACCGGTATATGGATTCCAAACCTGTATCTTCCGATTTCCCTTTATGGTTACCGGAGTATCTATGGTGTTATCCGAAGAATTGGCAAAGAACCATATACTCCTATCATTCATCTGTTTGTGAATATAGGATAGGGAACCTTCGCTAACCGGCACTTCGTTTTCAAAGCGAACATCCCAGGTTATTCCGGTATCATCCAGCACCTTTTTCAGAACGATGGAATTTGGTGCCGGTATGAACCAGGCCTTCCCCCCTTTGGAATTATTGTGCAGCGAATAGGTTTTTAATTCTGATAAAATATTGATGTTCTGAGTGTCCAGTATTTCAATTTCCGCAATTGAAAAATTCTTTACCGATGCAGTATCTGCACTGATCCATACGGATGTTGCCTTAACACCTCCCGATTCTGCAATAGTTTCACTCAGGACTCCCTTTGCCCCATTAACCTTCAAACCTTCCCTGTCTGCAACTACTCTTCCCGCGCCGTCACGATATTTTATTGAGCAAATAAAAGGCTTTACACTATGGGTGGATATTTTAATACTGCCAACCGTTCTCTCGCTACCCAGCTTAATTTCCAGCCAAGCACCATCCGGATTATCCTGCGACGGTTTCCATGAGGTTTCTGTTTTTCCATCGATGGCATACGCGGGTATAAAACCACCAGTATTCCAACTGCTCGAAGCCGTTGCCCCAATCAAATCCGACGTATTATAAGCATCAGCCCCAAACATTTCCTTAATTATCCTCCACACCTCCTCACCATTATCCTCCTTACCGTTATTGGCTTCCGCTGCATGGTCCGGCAGCATGGAGGTTGCAATAACCTTCCCTCCCTGATCATAAAATTTCTTGATTTTCTGAAGGTTACTGAGTTGAATAGTCCGCGAGCCGGGGATCATCATGATTTTAAAATTCTCCTGATTGATCTTGCTCGCCAACTGGATTTCATTCCCGTTTATTGTGCATTTTTCATCAAGAACCTCCGGATGGATATAAGTAAAATCCCTGCGGATATTCAGTGAAAGCATCTCTCCGATATCCTGATAATCGGCCTCCCCCGGAATGATCCCTCCCATACCGGGATCGCCGGGACCAAAATGATAACTGCCCTGCAGCGAAGCAATCGGATAAAGTATCCCGATATCAGCAACATGCCGGCCACCCTGAAGCATCGTTTGTAATCGGCCAATATATTCATTGTACGCCGGCAGCATCGGGCCAAACTTCTTTCCTTCCGGTGAAAGCTCCGGAGTGATGTCAACCGCATCGGTATACCATACGGCATGCGGTTCCATGAGGTTTATCCCTTTGGCAAACTGGTCCATCGCTTCCTGATAAAGGATTTTCTCGGACATTCGACCCATCGCGCCATAACATTCGGTTGCCACAATTGGCTTCTCATAATTGTAGGCCGATGAGCTAATTACCTTATAAATTGCCGATGACCTCCCATAATAAAAGATCTCATCCACTGCAGGAATATCCTGATATTTGAATGCCTTCATCAGGTCGCCACAGGTGGCAACGGGATTTACGATCTCCTCCTGATCCACATGACCGGTGAGCTGAATTTTATGAGCCCGGCACCAGTCATTGATGGTTTTCGGGAAACCCTTGGCATATAATTCTGCGCGAAATCCAAGCAGGGCATTACGGGCAGCCTCAGTCTCCGGACCAATATCGAACCATAACGACGGATAATACAGCACCGGGCTGTACCCATATTTAGCCTTGAACTTATTATTGAATTCACCTGTCCAGGTCCGGGCACCATCCACCCACCGCAGACAGGGCTCGTCATAGAATGCTATATCGATAGTGGTTCCAAACTGTTCAGGAAACGCTTCGTAATACTTATCATAAGTGAGGTTTATAAACTTCCCGACAGCCTCCGGGCTGAGATAATCGCAGTGCTTGCGATCGGAGGAGCTGTCAGGAACCAAAGTAAAAACCATCACATTCCAATCGCCGGCAGGCAGAGTTGCAGTTAATTCACCTTTACTGGCAAAAGCGGACAGGTCGATCCGTTTTTTCGTTTCCTTTTCCATTCCCACGGCGCCCATATTAACTCCCGCAGGGAGTGTCTGTTTAAAGGATTTCGGTCCGGTCACCTCATTGGATTCCATATCGATCCGCTTGCTCAGGGCCTCGGGATATTTCTTTACCAGATTGCCGCCAGCCATACCACTTGGAAAATAAAATTCATCATACAGGCACATTTTCATGCCCAGGCTATCGGCAATTTCAATAGCCATTTTATACTGAGCCAGAAATTCCGGTGTCATATACTCGGGAGTCATTCCATACGAGGGAAGTATGCCCAGTCCGTAATATCCGGCCTCCTTCGATGCCTTCATCACCCGGAGGGTTTGCTCACGGCTTAACGGCTTGTTCCAGAACCAGAGAGGCCTGGATTTCATGCTGAGCGGCGGATTGGCAAAGTCGCGACTTAACCTGTTCTGTGGGTAGCTTGCTGTGGTCAACAATATGAATGCAGTTAAAAGCAAGCCTTGTCTAAGGTTCAGTGTTCTCATGGGGTTTTTCTTTGACCACGGAGACATTTTAAGAGAGACTGAAGAAAGACGAAATACGAGAGACGCACGAGAGACGGTAGACGGCAGGAATCTTCTGTCTTCTGTCTATTGTCTTTTGTCTTCTGTCTTCTGTCTCTTAAAGTGTCTCCGTGGTTCTATTAAATTAATTCAATAATCATTTTAGCTTCGGATTGGAGCTTTATCCATACAATCACCGAGGGCGTGCCTTCCGCATCGTACTCCACCGCATAACGGAAATCGTTCCCCCTTGGCACTGGTTTGCCGTTGATTGTAAGTTTGATATCCTTTTTATCCCAGTTTTTTATAATGAAAGCCGGATTAACAATAGGTGAA
>CAILAQ010000773.1 GCA_903832165.1 uncultured Bacteroidota bacterium
CGGCCCTTTTTTGGCGAATTAGTCGAATTTATGACTTCCGGCCCGATCATTGTTGCAATATTGGAAAAGGACAATGCGGTAGAAGATTATCGCCGGCTGATCGGAAATACTGATCCGGCCAAGGCTGATCCAGGAACGATCCGCAAGTTATTTGCCGAATCAATTCAGCGAAATGCGGTTCATGGATCAGACAGTGATTCAAACGCCCGAAAGGAAGCTGACTTTTTCTTCACGAAGAGTGAGAGGTTCGACCGTCAGGGTAATTTTCTCGAACTGTTACCTCCGTTGGATTAACAGACTTCCGGTGCCGGTTATCTTATAACAATCTCATCGATAAGGTCCTCACCATTACGACGGTTGAGTTCGATTTTTAGTCCGTCGCGAATCATCGTCAACTCATTTCTTATCACTGAGGAACGAACCTTTACGATTAGTTTCCGGTCACTTATATAGATGGATTCCGTGCTGCGGGCGATTGTTATTCCAACCACCTCATCCCATTGGCGCACCATTTCGCGTTCTTTCAGCTTTTTATCAATACCGGAAGCTTTAAGCAGTTCCTCTATAATTTCCTTTACCGGACGCGATTGAGTTCTTCTGATGACCATAACTATACCTGATTGATTTTCCCGTCAGTAACCTGAAACATTCGGTATTCTGCTGTGAGTCCTGACAAGATTGACTGCAGATGTATCAGGTTCGTATCGGTGATAAATATCTGGCCGAAATGATCCTCCGAAACCAGTTTAATGATCTGTGTCACCCGGTTGGCATCAAGTTTATCAAAAACATCATCAAGCAGAATCAGCGGCCTCAGGTTTGAGATTTTTTTGAGAAAATCATACTGTGCCATTTTCAGCGCCACCAGATAGGTTTTCTGCTGTCCCTGCGATCCCTGCTGCTTCATAGGATAACCGGCAAGTTCGAGCATCAGGTCGTCACGATGGATACCAACACTGGTGAATTGCAGTTGCTTATCCTTTTCATGGGTCTCTTTCATCAATTCCGACAGTGGCCTCTCGCCAGCCTGAGTGAGATATTTGAGTTCAACCTGCTCATGTCCATTTGAAATGTAGTCGTAATAGTATTGAAAGATGGGCATCAGCCGGGAAATAAAATCACTCCTGCGTTTATAGATTCTCTCTCCCAGCAGGGAAAGCTGGTCGTCCCATATAAAGAGAGAGTCTTCATCAAAATATTTCTGTCTGGAGAAATCCTTAAGAAGTCGGTTTCGCTGGGTCAAAGCCTTATTATACCTGATCACATCATCGAGATATTGTCTATCGTACTGAGATATTACACCGTTCATATATCGCCGGCGTTCTTCGCTGCCTTCCAGAATTAGGCTGGTATCCGAGGGTGAAACCATTACCAGCGGGATCAGTCCGATATGATCAGCGAGTTTCTGGTACTCCTTATCATTACGTCTGATTTTCTTTTTCTGGTCTCTTTTTAAGGCACAGTGTATGCGTTCTGTCTGGCCATCAATCTCGAATTCGCCCTGAATCATAAAAAAATCCTGCAAGTGCCTGATGTTGTTTGCATCGAGACTATTGAAATATGACTTACAGAATGCAAGGTAATATATGGAGTCGAACAGGTTTGTCTTGCCTACCCCATTATTGCCAACAAAACAATTAAGTTTTGGAGAGAGTTCAATATCAAGCTCCTGATAGGTTTTAAAATTCAGCAGGCTTAATTTTCTAAGGTACATACATCTCTCGTTTGACCTCAAAAATAGTAATACTCCGGCTAAGAGTGGCAGCTTCAGAGTTTTTTAGCCAGGCTATTTTAAATAAGGTTTAATTATTATAAATTTGCATGTTTTTTATAATATACTTTATGGTTAGCAAATCGAAAGGCAAGAAAGAAGACAATCTCGAAGTTGTCGAGCACGCACTGACTAATACCGAGCACTTTATTGAGCAGAACCAGAAAACCATTACGCTGGCGATAGTAGTTATCGTTGTCGTGGTTGGTGCTTTTCTGGGTTACAAACGGTTTATTGCAGCACCGAAAGAGAAGGAAGCACAGTCCCAAATGTTTGCTGCGGAGCAATACTTTGAGAAGGATTCGTTCAACCTTGCCCTTAAGGGTGATGGAAACAACCTTGGATTCATCGAAATTATAAACGAGTATAAATCAACCAAATCGGCTAAGTTAGCTCGTTACTATAGTGGAATTTCCTACCTGAAAACGGGTAAATTTCAGGAAGCCATTGATCAATTGAAAAAATTCAATCTCAAGGATGACATGGTGAGCCCGATTGCTCAGGGTGCCATTGGAGATGCTTATTGTGAGCTGAGTCAGTCAGATAAAGCCATTGATTATTACCTGAAGGCAGCCAGGATGAAACCGAATGATTTCATAACTCCTATTTATCTTATGAAAGCGGCTGAATTGATTGAAGGAAACAAGGAATTCAAAAAAGCTGCAGACCTTTACAAAGAGATTCAAAAGAAATATCCGGATTCAGATGAGGGCCGGAAAATCGAAAAGTATATAGCCCGAGCTGAGGCCGGACTAGCAAAATAAAAGTTTTGATAAATCAGGCCGGGTTTACCCGGCTTTTTTTTGCACCTATGGCAACGTCGCTTAAAAACCTGTCGGCTTACGATCCGGAATCCATCCCGGATTGTACCGGATTTAAATTCGGTATAGTAGTCTCAGAATGGAATGAAGCCATTACTTCCTCTTTGGCTGAGGGGTGTTCAGAAACCCTTTTAAAACATGGTGCGATGCGTGAGAATATCAAGCTGCTCACTGTACCTGGCAGTTTTGAGCTTCCACTGGGAGGGCAAATCCTTTTTGAGTCATTCGAGGCTGATGCGGTTATTCTTATTGGCTGCGTCATTCAGGGAGAAACCAGGCACTTCGACTTTATATGCCAGGCCGTGGCTCAGGGATGCATGGAGCTGGGAATGAAATACCACAAGCCCGCTGTATTTGGAGTATTGACAACAAACAACCTTCAGCAGGCTATCGACCGTTCAGGCGGCATACATGGAAACAAGGGCGACGAGGCAGCCATAACTGCCATCAAGATGATTAATTTAAAGCTAAGACTAAAGTAACTGCCAACTGCCAACTGCCAACTATCTTTTTGTCTGGATACCCCTGTCTTTGGCTAACTGGTCAAGTCTGTCCTGAAATTTCGACTTCTTGACAGGCTTTTTCTGATTCTCCTTGAGCTTATTGAGAATTTTTTCTTCGTCAATAAATCTCTTAACAATGATCTGCTGGAGGTAGGAGAAAACGTTTGAGAAGAAATAATAAACGCTCAGACCGGCTGCATAAGAGTTAAACCAGAACAACATCATCACCGGCATCATGTACATCATTACCTTCATTCCAGGAACAGGCTGTGCGGTCTGTGTCTGATCCATGGACATTTTAGTGGTAACAAGCATGGATGCGGCCATTAACAGCGTAAAAAGGCTTATATGGGCCCCATAACCGGGTATGGTAAACGGAAGGTTCAGAATCGAATCATAGGTCGATAAATCGGCTGCCCAGAGGAATGGTTTTCCCCGTAATTCAATGGACGACGGAAAAAAGCGAAACAAGGCTATCCAGATAGGCATCTGTAATAAAGTAGGCAGACATCCGCCTAAAGGATTCACTCCGGCTTTCTTATACAGGGCCATGGTGGCCTGTTGCTTCTCCATGGCTTTATCGGCACCATACTTCTTATTAATCTCATCAATCTGAGGTTTCAGAACTTTCATTTTGGCTCCTGAGATAAAGGACTTATAACTCAGTGGGAAAACCAAAAGTTTAAAGAAGATGGTAAGAATAATAATGATGATCCCATAATTGCCTACTATTCCTTCCAACCAATGGAAGATATTGATTACGAACCATTTATTTATCCATGCGATGAACTTCCAACCTAAATCCACCAGTTGGGTAAGATCGTGTCCTTCTGCCTTTAGTGTTTTGTAATGGTTTGGAATGAAGTAGAAAGTCAGCGCAATATCTTCCTGACTTGCTCCACCATAGGGCAAACTGATTTCTGCGGAAAATGTTTTTATCGGGTCGGCAGTTTCTTCCGGAGTTACTGAATTTATCCGGGCACTCGTCATATAATTATTGGCCATCAAGACCGTTGAGAAGAACTGTTGCTTAAAACCGATCCATTCAACTTTTGTTGCGAGATTTTCAGAAGCGGGATCCTTGATTGTTGATTGCTTAAGCTTACCAGGATCACTCTGAAAATATTTATATTGAACGGTAGCATATTGAGCATCGCCCTTCTTCCACTTTTCCTGCTGTCGAATATCCATCAACCAGTCCAGGTCGATCATCGTGGTATTCTTGCCAAGCACCTGATCCATTCCCTGCATGCGAATGGTATAGCTCAATTTGTAGGAATCAGGCTCAAGCGTGTATACAAAATCTATGAAACTGCCTTCCCCTGCAGGTAATCGCATCACTAAAGTCTTTGCTCCGGTTTGTGCATCCTGTGAAACTTCAGCAGTTTGAGGCAGAAAATAGAGGTTTTGAGTGGCGATGGCCTTATTCTGGGTGAAGAACTGAAGGCTGAAGTGAGTAGTTTCCCCATCAAAAAGTAATACCGGTTTACCCTCAAAAGTTTTGTAATCTTTTAGTTCAGCAGAATAGGGACGCCCGCCTTTTGAAGTAAACCTGACTTTGATTTTTTTATTCTCAAGAAAAAAGAATTTTTCTTCACCAGTTGATGCAGCGGCAAAAGCGCCAAGTTCATCAACCTTGATCCGGTTAAGTTCCTCAGGTGTTGCAGCTGCGGTAAGCTGTGTGATGGTATCATTGCTCTTTTTCAGCTGGGAATCAATAGATCGTTGCCTTTCGACCTGCTGGACGGAATCATTATATCTCTGATTTTTCTCCAGATCTTCCTTTGAAGGTCGCGTAAAAAGGCTGTAGGCTACCAGCAGCACTCCCATTAATACTAAGCCAATAAGGGACTTCTTATCCATTTCTGATCAATTCGTTAAAAAAATATTTAGCGGGCTAAAGTACGGAATTATTCCAAGGCAGCCTTTACAAAATTCACAAAAAGAGGATGAGGGTTCATCACCGTACTTCTGTATTCAGGATGAAACTGAACCCCAATAAACCATTTATGGCCGGGAATCTCCATTATTTCCACAAGATTTGTATCAGGGTTCATTCCCGAAGGAACCATTCCTGCTGCTTTATACTGGTCAGTATAAATATTATTAAATTCATAACGATGGCGATGTCTTTCACTCACACATTCAGAATGATAGATTTTTGAAGCCAGGGATCCCCTATTGATGCTGCAGGTGTAAGCACCTAAGCGCATTGTCCCGCCTTTATCGGTGATCTCTTTCTGATCTGCCATCAGGTCAATTACCGGATCCGGGGTTTTCACATCCATCTCGGTTGAATTGGCTTTAGTCAATCCGAGCACACTCCTGCCGAATTCGATCACTGCGCATTGCATACCGAGGCAAATTCCGAAGAAGGGAATATTATTTTCGCGGGCATACCTTACGGCATTTATTTTACCTTCGATACCGCGGTGGCCAAATCCGGGTGCCACGAGAATGCCTTTAAGTTCCTTAAGGATTTCCTGGTAATTTTCCTGCTCAAGAGTTTCAGAGTGAATCCATTGGATATCAACTTTGCAAAAATTCACTGCACCGGCATGTATAAATGCCTCAGAGATAGATTTGTAGGCGTCATGCAATTCAACGTACTTTCCAACGAGGCCTATCTTTATGGTTTGCTTCGGATTTTTTACTGATTTTACAAATTCTCTCCATGGTTCCAAATCGCTTTTGGTAGTGGAGGGAAGTTTCAGCTTTTCAATCACAATTTCATCAAGCTTCTCTTTCTGCATCAGAAGAGGAACCTCATAGATAGTGCTTACATCGCGGCTTTCGATTACAGCCCGTTCCTCAACGTTACAAAACAAGGCAACCTTTTTACGTATATCCCTGTTAAGAGGCCTTTCGGTTCGTAATACAAGGATATCAGGTTGAACGCCCTCTTCCAGAAGCATTTTTACAGAGTGCTGGGTTGGTTTGGTTTTAAGTTCTCCGGCAGCGCTCAGGTAAGGAACAAGAGTAAGGTGCACTACGCATACCCGGTCACCCATTTCCCATTTGATCTGACGAACTGATTCTATATAGGGTAAAGACTCAATGTCACCAACAGTTCCTCCAATCTCAGTAATTACAATATCAAATTTCCCCTTCGATCCCAGAATCTTGATTCTTCTCTTTATCTCGTCAGTAATATGGGGAATAATCTGAACAGTTTTTCCCAGGTAGTCACCTTTCCGTTCCTTGTTGATAACAGATTGGTATACCCGTCCTGTAGTAACATTATTCGACTGGGAGGTAGGATAGTTGAGAAATCTCTCATAGTGTCCGAGGTCAAGGTCAGTTTCCGCACCGTCATCCGTAACATAGCATTCCCCGTGTTCGTAAGGGTTCAGTGTACCAGGATCTATGTTAATATAAGGATCGAGCTTTTGTATGGTAACGGAAAATCCACGAGCCTGCAGAAGCATGGCGAGGGAGCTTGATATTATTCCTTTTCCAAGGGAGGAAGTAACACCTCCGGTCACGAATATGTATTTAGTCTGCTTAGCGATCATAAATTATCAGAATGTCCAGTTGACACTTAATGAGGGCATAAACGGAAGCTGATCTACTCTTTCGTAACGGATACGATCAAAGTAGAAAATATTCTTCCGGTTATAAACATTGGTGATACCAAATGAAATCTCCAGTTCGCTGTTTTCACCTGTTGCTATAGTTCTCTTGACATTAACATCGAGCCGGTGGTAATAAGGAAGGCGACCCTGATTCAATGGTCCGTATACGATACCCAATTCGCCGTTAACCCTGGTATAATCAGTATTTATGCCATCATAAAACGGAATCTTCTCGTAGAAACCCTGAGTTTGGGTAAATGGGAAACCTGATCCCAGATTCCATCTGGTACTGAATTCCCAGTTAAGATTCTTCCCAAAAGTATAGGAAGCCACGAGGTTTACGTTATGCCGGCGATCGAAGTGAGGTGGATATTTGATCACACCGTCATAGCGGGTAACCCATCCAAGTGAATAGGTTGCCCAAAGATACAGGCGTTTGTAATCATATTTCAGCAGGAAATCAATACCATAAGCTTTTCCCGTTTCGATAATGAAATCTTTTCTCAGATATTCCGGTTTATCCTGGTTGTCACCGGTATCATCGTACAATTTATTCCGGTTAATATTGGTGAGTTGAGTATTGTCCTTGATATAGGTTTCAACGTTCAGGTTAAGCCTTTTGGTCAGGTCGAACTCGAATCCTAGGATGGCATGATTTGATTTCTGAAGTTTGGTGTTTATAGCTTTCCCATCAAATGTTTTCTGTAGGTTTTCCGGACCTGAAAGGAAGCCATAGAACAGGTTTACCACATCGCGGTCGGAGTTCGCTGCAATCAGGTTTTGAGAATACATACCTGCTGCAAATTTAACCCTGAAGTTATCGCTCAGATTATATTTAAATCCCAGCCTAGGTTCAGGAGATATTTCACCGAGGGATGCATAATAATGTAAGCGGAAACTTGGTTCGATGAGCATCTTGCCTAAGGTCAGCTTATATTTTCCATATCCGGCAAGTTCCGTTGTGAACTGCTGCTGAACAATTTTACGTCCGACTGAGTTGAAATAATTGAAGTTGGTATTATAACCGAGGGTTTCGATACCATATTCAAGCTGGTCTTTACCAAAGATATAGACAAACGACAATCCGACATTGAAGCCATCGATGGAACTCTGACGAGGCTGTTGATCGGCCTCATTCATGGTAATGAGGTATTTTGAATAAGCGATGTTAGCTTTGATAAGGGCGGGATAATCACCGGGGATAAGAACCACGTTCGAGCCAAAGCCATAGTTGTTCCAGCCGATGTCGGTAATATTCCTGTAGGTTACCTGGTCATTGAAATTAAAGCCAAAGAGGTTAACCTTGCTGCCATTCTTTGAGTTCAGGGAAACTTTACCGTACATATCGGTAAAATTGAAAGGAAGCCCTGCTGAATCAATATATTTATAAAGGAATTTGGATGATTGCTCCAGGAATGAATGTTTGGCGGTCAAAATAAAGGAAGAAGATCCGTCAGAATCAGCTTTTGCCTTTTTCAGGGGTCCTTCGAGAAGAACTTTTGCCATAAATGTACTGGTCGAAACCTTGCCTGACAGTCGATTCTTGTTACCATCGCGAGTAGTAATGTCCATGATTGAAGATATCCTTCCACCATATTCAGCACCAAAACCTCCGGTCAGAACTTCCACCTGCTTGATAATATCGGTATCGAACACAGAGAACAGACCGATAGAATGAAACGGATTATAGATGATCATACCATCAAGAAGCACCTTATTCTGAATCGGAGCGCCACCCCTGATATATAATTGTCCACCCTGGTCACCGGTAAAGATTACCCCTGGAAGGACCTGTAAATACTGAGCAAGGTCAGGCTCACCGCCAATGCTTGGAATCTTCTCCATCTGTTTGGGAGTAATCTTGATAACTGAAGTTTGCACCTGAGTTTTCGCCTCCTGTCTCTCCCCTGAAATTACCGCTTCGGCCAGTTCCTTCAGTTGCTGATCAAGAAAGATCTTTTCATTGATTACTCGTCCGTTTATAATCTCAACTGGCATGTTTACAGATCCATAGCCAAGTTCCTCGGCAAATAAAGTATATTTGCCGGCCGGAACCTTACTGATGGTAAAGAAACCGTTTACATCGGTTCCTGCCGCAAATTTGGAACGGTCGTTCAGATAAACACTGGCACCGATAAGGGGCTCCCCTGTTTTCTTATCATAAACAAAACCTCTTACGACTCCAGTGGTTTGAGAAAAGCCATTAACGCTAAGCAACAACCCCAAAATTGCAAATGCTGCAAAGACTCTGAATTTTTTCATTTTAAAATGATAAAGGTTTACGATTCGAAACGGTCCAGTAAATCAATCTTTTCCTTAAGAAGTTGAATTCGCTCACGCTCCTGTGCGATTTTGTTTTCCACTTCGCGGATAAGTGATTCAGATTTCTGTGATTTTGCAAAGAAACCTATATTATTCTCCCAGAGAACAACATCACTTTCCATTTGCTTAAGCTTATTCACCAATTTCTCTCGTTCAGAAGAAATACGGTTTCTATTTTTGGGGGATTGAACAAAGGTATCAACTTTTTGCTTATAACGCAAAATCTCATTTCTCGGCTCGTCTACTTCAAGATGATCAAAGTGTTTCCGCAAAGCATCGCGGAATTCTTTCTGCACTTCATCCTTTCGCTCAATCGGAATATGGCCGATTGAGGTGAAATCTTTCTGAATCTCCTTCAGAGTTGTAAGATCTTCATGATGATTATCTGACAGAGTAAAGGTTTTCACTTTTTCTACAAGTTCCAGTTTCAGGCGAAGGTTTTCAGTTTGCTCAGAATCCTGGGAGCTGAAGTACTCAGATTTCTTTTTGAAGAAACTATCACAGGCTGAACGGAAGCGATGCCAAAGGGCATCGGAATACTTTCGGGGTACCGGTCCTATTTCCTTCCATTTCCGCTGAATAGTCACCAGCTCCTCCGATGTCTTTCTCCATTCTGTACTGTTGCTGAGTGCTTCGGCTTGCATACATAAGTCGGTCTTCAACTGGAGGTTACCATGCTGATCATCGCGGTGACGCGAGAAATATTCCCTTTTACGGTTAAAGAACTCATCGCATCCCGCCCTGAACCGATCGTAAACCTTGATATTATCCTTTCTCGGAGCAAAGCCGATGGAACGCCACATTTGCTGCAGCTTGACCACTTCCTGAGAAAAATCATTCCAATCTTTGGGACTCTGAACAGGTTTCAGGAGAACTTCCTCAATTTTTTCACACAGATGTGTTTTTGCATCCAGGTTTTTTTTCTGTTCATCCTTCAATGTCAGATAATAATCCTGGTGTTTCCTGTTGATTTGATTAGTTGCCTCCCTGAAGCGATCCCATATTTCATCCTTTTTTTCAGCAGGTACGGGTCCGGTTTCACGCCATTGATTATGCAGCAG
>CAILAQ010000774.1 GCA_903832165.1 uncultured Bacteroidota bacterium
ATTAAAAATTGAGATTATGGGACTACTTGGAGATTTTAAGATTTTTGCCATGAAAGGAAATGTCCTGGATCTGGCAACTGCCGTTATCATTGGTAGTGCATTCGGTAAAATTGTTTCCTCTTTGGTAAATGATGTCCTGATGCCGCCACTTGGTCTTTTGGTTGGTCGTGTGGATTTCAAAGATTTAAAACTGATCATCAGGCATGGAAGTGACGGGGCATCAAATGTGACTTTGAACTATGGCATGTTCGTCCAGAATGTTTTTGATTTTATGATTATTGCTTTCTGTATTTTTATGATAATCAAGGCATCACAAAAAATGGAACGCAAAGAGGTTGAAGATCCTTCAGGTATGGCTGCTCCAACCAAACAAGAGCAGCTATTAGAAGAGATCCGGGACCTGTTAAAGAAAAAGTAGCGATTTTCCTTATTCAGCTGCGGGCAGCCAAAGGGTAAAGATTGATCCTTTGCCCAGATTGCTTTTTGCCGTTAACCGGCCATTCATGATCTCGGCGTATCGTTTCGAGATATTAAGTCCCAGCCCGGAACCCGAATACTTTTTGGACAGACCTTCATTAAACTGGCGGAATTCTTCGAACAGGTACTCCATATTTTCTTCAGAAATACCGATCCCTGTATCCGCAACGGTAACTACCACCCACCTCTCGTTCTTATCTGTTTCGGTGGATAATTCAATATTAATGGAGCCTTCATGGGTGAATTTAAGTGCATTATTCAGCAGATTGTTGATGATTTTATTGGTCAGCTCTTCATCAATAATAGCTGGCAAATCTGAATGAAAAACACGGATTATTTCAATCCCTTTCTTCTCTGCAAAAACTGAATAAAGCCTCACACTTTCAGCGATCAGCTCAGAAATATGGGATTCTTTAAGGTGAGCAACCAGGTTGCCGGATTCAATTAGGCTGATGTCGAGAATTGAATTCACTGTATTAAGCAATCTGTTGCTGCTATTCATAATTATCTGAGCCATTCGTTGCAGTTCGTCATTTTGAGCCAGCTCCACTACTAATTCAGAGAATCCCATAATCCCATTCAGCGGAGTCCTGATTTCATGGCTCATGTTGGCCAGGAAAGTAGATTTAAGACGGTTGGCGTTTTCAGCAATTTCCTTTGCAGCTATCACTTCTTTGTTCAGCATGGATATTTGCTGGATATTGACGCTAAGTTCCTCGTTAGTCGTTTCCAGCTCTTCCCCTGTCTGCTGCAGCTCTTCCACAGTCACCTGAAGCTCCTCATTAAGAGTTTCCAGTTCCCTGTTTTTACTAATCAGTTCGTCGTGTTTTTCATTCAGAATATTCTCCATCTTAACCCGTTCGGTAGTGTCGTTGATCATCGCCAGAAAAACTTTACCACGGTCGGAATCTAATAATTCAAGGAATACCTCAGCAGGATTATCTGTTCCGTCTTTTCTGCGATGTAATGTGGTAAAGTTTAAAACTTTGGTTTCGCCGGTTCTTAATGGTTCTACCAGGTAATTAAATGATTCATTGGTGACGAGAGGCTTGATATCAACAGGGGTAAGTTCAATCAGTTCTTCCAAAGAATATCCAAGATTGTTCCGCGCACCGTAATTGACGAAGGTGAATTTTAACGTCCCGGCATCAAAAATATAAATCTCATTAAGATTATGTTCCATGATATCATATAACCAATCTTTTTCCTTTTGCCGTTGATAAAGACTTCGGTAATAATTGAGTCCCTGTTGCCTGAAAAACCATAATACCAGGCTGGTCATAATAAATATGGTCGCCACAATCAGGATAATAATGAGCAATAATCTACTCTTAAGATCTGCGTAGATTTCAGACTTGTCCTCTTTAGAAACGAGTACCCATGGAGAGTTTTCAACAAGATGCACGGCCGCAAGAATCGGCTCTTTTCTATAATCAATGGCATCGCAAATGCCTGAAAAGCCTTTTAGTCCTTTGACTGCTGCAATATTTGTATCCCTCATAGAAACTCTGACTTCCAATGGGTTTTTCGAACCAAATTGTAAGCGGTTGAGAAACTGCACCGAATCCCTCCATTCTCTGGCCAGCAAAGTTTCAGCGGTCTCGCTTTCTGTAGGCCATTTCTCAACGAATGGAAACAAGAATGCATAAGGATCTATCCGGATAAATATTTTTCCGGTTAATGCTTCAGGCTTTAGCTTGTCGTAAATTGGAATTAACAGACCCAGGTATGCTTTTTCGTTTACCTTAAAAAAATCAATAAACTTGATACTATCGCCTTCTTTAACTTTCGAAATTTGTTCTCTGACAGAGGATGGCGTTAAATCAGCAAGTTGAGGTAATGCCATAATGGCGTTGTCCCGGGCATCATATACCGACACGAAATCAATGTTTTTGTCACGCAGCGCTATGTTAATCCAGGTTTTCATATTCTCCTTATCAGGCACACTCCCCGAGAGAATAAACGACGCAAGCTGACGGTTAAAGTTGGCATTGTCAAAGAAGATTCTGGCATTGAAAAGACGTTCCTCCCTCCACTGGACAACGTTATTGACTTTTAATATCGCCACAGCATTCAGATCGTTATGAACTCGGTTGGTCAGCTTTTTTTTCTGGTTCGTATACATCAGGTACCCTCCGATGACAATGGCCAGATTGAAAATAATAATGGAAAGTATCACCTGCCAGCTGATTAGCGGTTTACCTAAGATTTCCTGATTATATGGCTTCGATCCAATCTTCATTAATCAAGGTAGAAAGTGCGATAAGGTTCGTCTCGAGTTTCCAAAGTTAAATTAAAACTAAATACCAAAACCGGTTCCACCTTGTTAATGCATCGTCTTTTTGTAAATTAGGTCTCATTTTAACAGCATATCCCATGAAACCGCGCATGATTGTTTCTATTCTATTCAGTACAATTTCTTTGTTTCTTTTTCAAATTCCGCTGATTGCGCAAAGCATTGCAGATCAGCATATCTTCAATTCCTGGTATAGCGGGAAGGGGCTGGATTATACCGCATTTCCGATTGGCGGCATTGGTGCAGGAATGGTGTGTCTGGATGGTAATGGTGCCTGGTCGCATTTATCGGTCAATAATCAACCGGATGTTTTCAATGAGCCATTTGCTTTCGGAGCCATTTCGGTTGCCGGAATTCCAAATGGGGCCAAGTTGTTACAGGGACAAGTGCCAACATGGAAGATTTTCGGACGTCCGGAGACTGCGAATGGTGGAGGGGACTATTATTACGGATTGCCAAGATTTGAAAGCTGCCGGTTTCTTGCAAGATTTCCGTTTGCAACCATTGAATTGGAGGACAGCGATCTTCCATTAAAGGTCAGCATATCCGGGTGGAGTCCATTTATTCCCGGTGATGCCGACAATTCAAGTCTGCCGGCAGGTTCCATGGAGTACACGTTTACCAA
>CAILAQ010000775.1 GCA_903832165.1 uncultured Bacteroidota bacterium
AGATTGCGGTGGCTAAATTCGGATATCGCCGTGGATGATGGCGTAATTCCTCCGTACTTGCCGATTCAGGTATCGGGACAAACCCTGAAAATTCTTGGCCGCGACATCACACTCGGTAATAATGGTTTACCCGAACAGGTAACCTCCTATTTTGCACCGGAAATGACCCGGATTCTTCCGACAGGATCACCGCTTCTGGTTAGCCCAATGACTTTTGAAATCGAAATCAATGGGAAACCTGAAATGGTAAAATCATCTGGAATGAAGATTACCGGAAAGGCTGAAGGAGCCGTTGACTGGACCTCTGACTGGACTGCCGGAGATCTCGGTTTTCATCTGGCCGGACGCCTCGAATTTGATGGATTCCTGACCTACAGGATCACTGCGAAAACAAAGAAAGCTACCGAAATATCCAATATCGAGTTTGTTATTCCGATGAATGGCGAGCACGTCAAATTCATGCTCGGATTAGGTCAGAAGGGCGGGGCAGCACCAGAAAAATTCAACTACAAATGGGATCCCTACTTTAACTGCGACGGTCCATGGCTGGGATCAGTGAATGCTGGCATCCAGGCCACTTTCAGGGCCGAGAACTATGAGCGGCCGCTGAATACCAATTTCTATCATCAAAAGCCTCTGAATATGCCTCCATCGTGGTATAATCAGGGCAAAGGCGGAATTGAACTCGACCGCGACGGCAAGGAATATGAACTTACCGCATACACGGGTGAGCGAACGATGACTGCCAGTGATGTTTTGCATTTCGATATCAATATTTTGCTCACGCCTTTCCGGAAAATCGATCCGAACAAACAGTGGCATGACCGTTATTATCACAAGTATATGCCGATCGATACCATTGCAAAGGTAGGAGGGAACGTAATTAATGTGCACCATGCGACAGCTATCAATCCGTTTATCAACTATCCTTTCCTGCGGCCGGCACAAATGAAGGCTTATATCGATTCAGCCCATGCCATCAAGGATAAGGTGAAGATTTATTACACAGTACGGGAGCTGACAAACAGCTGTCCGGAAATCTGGGCCTTGAAATCTTTAGGAAATGAGATTCTGTCCTACGGCCCGGGTGGCGGATTTTCCTGGTTGCAGGAGCATCTTGACGGGAATTATATTCCTGCCTGGTTTGTTCCTGAACTCAGCGATGCCGCGATAATCAACTCAGGAACTTCGAGGTGGCACAACTATTATCTGGAAGGATTGAACTGGTTGGTTAACAATGTGGGCATCGATGGATTATATATCGATGATGTTGCTTTCGACCGCAGCATCATGAAGCGGGCCAGAAAAGTTATGCTGCGCGGGAACCCGGGTTCGATGATCGATCTGCATTCGGCCAGTCAGTTTAACGAACGCGACGGATACACTAATTCGGGAAATCTCTACATGGAGCATTTTCCCTACCTCGACCGCCTCTGGTTCGGCGAATATTTCGATTATAACGGCTCGCCTGATTACTGGATGACGGAGGTTGCGGGCATACCTTTCGGACTGATGGGCGAGATGCTTCAGGATGGCGGCAATCAATGGAGGGGCTTGATATATGGAATGACTTCGCGCGCTCCATGGTCGGGCAATCCAACCAATATCTGGAAGCTGGTGGACGACTTTGGCATTCAGCAGTCGGAAATGATCGGTTACTGGGTGCCTGATTGTCCGGTTAAAACCGGCCGGCCGGATATCCTGGCAACTGTTTATAAAGCAAAAGGCAAAACATTGGTGGCTATAGCTTCCTGGGCAGCAGGTCCGGCAAGAATATCGCTGGATATAGACTGGAAAGCACTTGGTATCGATCCTGCAAAAGCGAAGTTTACCCTTCCGGCGGTGGCTAAATTCCAGGATGCAGCAACCATAAAAGCCGGTGATTCGTTCACCGTGCCGAGTGGCAAAGGACTTGCCATAATAATATCGGATTAGAATATTCTAATCTCTCCGGGGTTAGTTCCCCGAAGCTCTGCTTCGAAAAATGGGTTAACTTTGTTTTGTGAGCGAATTTATACATAAGAGTCATAATGTTTCCGTCCTTTTATATCATTTTGTCTGTCCAGCAAA
>CAILAQ010000776.1 GCA_903832165.1 uncultured Bacteroidota bacterium
TCGGCTTTGATAAAATTATAGATGTTCGGACTTTCGGAATCCATCCACTCCTCGATATAGATCTCCACAGGTTCGTCCCATTGAGCGACGGCAAGATGCGCCTGGTCCGTATAACCTTTTTCAGGAAAGAATGATTTTGCAAGGCGGACTTGCTGTAAGGTATCGTCCACATCGAGAACACAATAAACAACGGGTAAACCGGTGTTGTCCATGTTCACCCGGACTTCATTCTCACAGGAGATGAGAATCAGCAGGACAATAAAACACCAAAACTTGTGCATTTCCCACAAAGGTAATCAATGCCTTTCCAGATCGGGGTATCTTTTTACAATAAGTTGATGATCCGGGGCAGTTAGGTTTTTCAGTGGTACCGGGGTATCCTGGGGGCGTGTCTGCTTTTGGTTGATAACGCCCAGGAGGCTCCAGTTGCGCGATAATTGCTGAGGTTCTTTTGCCGGAATAGTGTATGGGGTAAAGTCGATCACCTTTTCATCATCTCCATTAATAGTCTTAAGCAACGCCAGCCGGAAATCCTTGTTCATGAACCAGCTGATTTCCTTGTCCTTATCGGATCCACCGATACCGGTACCGGTCTGGGTGAATCGATAATTGATTTTATCGTTGTTCTTGTATTCCTTGCGCCACAGCAGTCCGAATTCACCCTGCGTGATGCATTGGGCATCGGGCCATCTTTTATGGATCACACTGAGCCATGCGGTGAGGCTTTCCAGGTGGCCAATCGGATTAATGAGTGATATTTCCCAGCAGTTGGTTACCCAGGCAAATCCATTGAGGGCAAAACCCTTATCGAAATGAACCGCTGTGGTGGCAATCATTTGGGTGAGGCCATCTTTCGGGCCATGGTTGCGGATAGTCTCGATAGGCCCGACGCCCATACGGCTGTTAAATCCATCTTTAAATCCTTCGCGGCGGGCGGCAAGAAAGTCGCAGGTCCAGCCATCGAGATTTACGCAATCGATAAAATCAGCTTTCGATTGAGCCGGCTTGCAAAAATGCTCTTTCGACGGATAGTAAGGGTAGCAGATTGAACCATCGCCATCCTGATTATCGATGGCATACTGACTCCAGATATTTCCCTGGCACACATGAATATTTTCTTTTTCGGCTAAGAACTGAAGATTTTCGGCAGCCAGAAATCCGGCTACCACGCTTTTCGGCCGAAAGCCGTTACCCATGAATTCAGACACGCGGGCGAGGGCATCGTGCAGATCCTTGTTCACCTGTTCGCGTGAATTGTAGGCATTGGCAAAATACCCACCTGGAATAAAGGTTACATCGTCACCATATTTTTCATGGCAGAGGCGGACATAATCACGTATCTTAATGTATTCGGGTAATTCGGTAAACAGTGCCTGCCAGCTGAAGGCCCAGGTAATGCTGGCTTCGGGCCAACCGGCAACAATAGCTTCACGGAAAGCTTTGGCATAAGCGATGGTATGTATGGTGGCCTCATCTTCTCCATCATTTTTATCGCGGGTAACCTCAATTTGGTTTACGCGGACGACGGTGTTGAAGGTCAGGAAGCGATGGCCCTGAAGAGTTTGCGCTGAAGCGCAAAAAGGCAGAAGGCAGAGGGCA
>CAILAQ010000777.1 GCA_903832165.1 uncultured Bacteroidota bacterium
CCTGTTATCGCAGCGATTTTTGGCAATCCCTATTCGATCAGCAAATTGCCGGATCCGAAAAAATTGGCCGGCCTTATTGTCGCTTATCAGGAAAATGAGCTATCCATGGATCTTGCCGCGCAACTGATATTTGGCGGAATCGGAGCAACCGGCAGGCTGCCGGTTTCAGTAAAGCCCTGGTTTAAAGCCGGAGACGGGATTGATACGCAAGGGGGCATCCGGTTTTCGTATACCGTTCCTGAAGCCGTTGATATGGATTCGCGCTTTCTAAAAAAAAAAATTGATTCCATCAGTGAAGCTGGAATCGCTGCTGGTGCGTACCCGGGGTGCGAGGTTTTTGCAGCCCGAAACGGGAGAGTGATTTTCCATGCCTGCTATGGCAGGCATATGACCGAATCAGAGCAATTAGTGACACCTGATGATCTTTTTGATTTTGCATCAGTAACCAAAACTTCGGCCCCACTGGCTGCAATCATGCGCCTCGTTCAGGAAAAAAAGATCAGCCTGAATGCTCCATTTTCGAAATACTGGACCGATTTTAAAGGAACCGATAAGGGTACTGTCTCTGTCCGACAGGTGCTCGCCCATGTCGCCGGCCTGCCATCCTGGATTCCATTCTGGGTAGAAACTAAAAGTCCGGATGGAACATTTAAAGATAAAACCCTGAAGGATCAACCCTCCGATCAATATTCGGTTCGTGTATCAGAAGGTTTGTGGCGTTACAATTCGTACGATAAGGAAATCTATAAGCAGATCAAATTGGCGCCGGCTATGAAGGAGAGAAAGTATGTGTATTCTGATCTGAGTTTTCATCTCTGGCCAAAAATCATTGAAAAACTGTCCAAAACGAAGTACGAAATCTATCTGAAAGATCAATTTTATAAACCATTAGGTGCAAATACTCTGACATACAATCCGTTGCGATATTTTTCGCCTGATCAGATCATCCCGACCGAGCGGGATACTTTTTTCAGGATGGAACTGCTTCATGGTTATGTTCACGATGAAGGAGCAGCCATGCTGGGGGGGGTGAGCGGAAATGCCGGTCTGTTTGGCACAGCTGAGGATCTTGGCAAGATGTACCAGATGTACCTGTGGATGGGATCATACGGAGGAAAGCAGTTTATCGACAAGGAAATCGTTAAGGAATTTACCCGATATCAGTATGAGGCAGCAGGCATCCGCAGGGGTCTCGGCTTTGATAAGCCTTCAATCAGCAATCATACACTGAATTATGCTGATTCCTATCCTTGCCCGTCAGCTTCACCGGCGAGTTTTGGCCATTCAGGTTACACCGGTACTTTTGTATGGGCGGATCCTGAAAACGGACTATTGTATGTTTTTCTGAGCAACAGGGTTTATCCAACCCGCGACAATAATAAGCTTTC
This sequence comes from uncultured Bacteroidota bacterium, assembly GCA_903832165.1. GTDB lineage: Bacteria > Bacteroidota > Bacteroidia > Bacteroidales > UBA12481 > UBA12481. The sequence continues at coordinate 1,389 of CAILAQ010000777.1, forward strand.
CGACCTGATGATCCGGAAGGCGATTCTGCAGGCACTTTATGACAGCATATCGAAGAAAGGATAGGAGGTTAAAATGGATAAGAGCTTAAAGATGGTGAGGAGGTTAATAGGGTTAATGGTTATATTGATCGGTGCAGTGGTTATGCCATTGCAGTCGCAGATCACCAATAAATACAATGACTCCATTATAAGGAAGATACATGATCTGGCCGATAGGCGTGATGCGGCAGGCTTATTGCCTTATTTAAAAAGCGCTGACCCAAATTACCGGGGAGAGGCTTTGTTCTGCCTCGGAAGTGTGCAGGAGATCGGAATTGCTGATACCATTTTTGCCGCCATGCAGGTGGAGCAGGAGCGGGTGAGGATGATCGGGGCCTGGGCACTCGGCCAGACCGGCCACCCTTCTGCGGTTCCGGTGCTGAAGAAAATTCTGGAGACTGAGACCAGTCCGCTCGTAAAGGGGATGTGTTACGAAGCCCTGGGAAAATGCGGGACGGAGGAGGATCTGAAATTCATAGCCGCCATTGAATGTCCTTTGCAGGAGTCGGAGGGGCAGGCTATGGGAATCTTCCGCTTTGGCCTGCGGGGCATTACATCGGTTCTTGGAAATGTGCGGGTTGTTAAATTGATCAATTCAGGGACAAGCACAGCAGGCATGATCTATGCCTCCTATTTTCTGGGGCGATATGCCGGCATGGACTGGTTGCAAACGGTTCCAAATGAAATAGTTTCAATTTTTGAAAAAGAACGGGACCAGGAGATACGCTCCAACATAATCAAGGCGGTAATCCGTGCAAAAGACGAAGAAGCCTGGCCGCTGGCGAAGAGCCTCCTTGATTCCGACGCCGATTACCGGGTTAAAGTCAACATTTTGAACTCTATGGCGCTTATTCCGTGGAACAAAGCATCGAAAACGATATACAGTTTCGTTGAGGGCACCGATCCAAACCTGTCGGTTGCAGGGGCCGAAGCCGTGCAGCGTCATGCTGTTTATACCGATCTGCCTGCATTGCTTAATAGTATCGATAAGACAACAAACTGGAGAAGCCGATCACTATTGCTGGGCAAGGCACTGGAGCTGGTGATGGGAAAACCTGCCTTGGTGAAAAAGGTGGAAAAAATGATTTTCGAATCGGTTAACCGTACTGTTGATCCTTACATCAAGGCCTGGTACCTGAAGGCGCTGATGACCGATCCGGGGCAATATGCATATGTGGAAATTCAGCATAATAGTCCAAATGGCCCGATTGTGTTTACGGCTGCTCTTGAAACGCTGACAGAAATGCGCAAGAGTCCGAATTTTGCCGAGGCTTCAAAAACGGCAACCGCTGCCGGAGTAAATCTGGAAGAGGAATATTTAAGAATATTTAAAAAAGCAATTCAATCCGGTGATGTTTCTGCGGTTGCTCTAGCAGCACAAGTGATTCGCGACCCCAAACTAAATTTCAGGGAAAAGATTAAGGACACCGGATTTCTGGAGGAGGCATTAACTAAGGTAAATAAGCCATCAAAGATCGAGGCTTTCGTGGAAGTCAACCAGACGATTGCCTGGCTTAGGGGAAAACCCCCGCTCCAGATGGGTACCCCGATGTATAATCATCCGATTAACTGGGAAGTGGTTCGTCGGCTGGCGCCTAAACAAAAGGTGCTGATCAAAACCAGCAAGGGAGACTTTGTTGTTCAGCTGAATGTGACCTGGTGTCCGGGCACCTGTGCGGCCTTTGTGGAAATGGCTGAATCAGGTTTTTACAGAAATCATACTATCCATCGGGTGGTGCCCAATTTTGTTATGCAGGATGGTTGCCCGCGAGGCGATGGCTGGGGTTCTCCGGACTTTACCCTCCGCTCAGAATTTTCCCCCACACCGTTTATGGAAGGGACGCTGGGTATGGCATCTTCAGGAAAGGATACTGAGGGGAGCCAGTGGTACGTTACCCATTCCGCCACACCGCATCTTGATGCCAGATACACGAATTTCGGGTTTGTGATTGAGGGGATGGAGGTGGTTCATCAGCTTGAAATGGGAGATATAATAAAATCGATCGAGCTTATGAACTAAGGCAAAGGGCAGTAGGGCAGAAAGGCAAAAGGAAAGTCCGAAGGCATAGGAAATAAACAAAAAAAAGAGATAAAGGGATGAAGGTTATAATTCTGGTTTCGTGTATGTTGATGAGTGTGGCGGGATTTTCGCAGGGGAAGCTGCCGTCGGTGAGGGTGCAGGAAATGAATGGAAAATGGATTCAGTCGGATAAGCTGTCTACCCCCGGAAAGCCGCTGATTGTTAGTTTCTGGGCCACCTGGTGCAAGCCCTGTGTGAAGGAGCTGACTGCGATATCGGATAATCTGGAGGAATGGCAAAAGGAGACGGGCGTTCAGCTGGTAGCGGTAAGTATTGATGACTCAAGAAGCTCATCAAAAGTTGCCCCGTTTGTATCTGGTCGTGGATGGGATTTTAAGGTTGTTCTGGATGCCAACGGTGATCTTAAGCGTGCGCTTAACGTAATCAATGTTCCGCATACTTTTCTTTACGATGCCGAAGGCAACCTGGTGTGGCAGCATACTTCATATGCTGAGGGCGATGAGGCTGAGCTGTACAGGAAAATTAAAGAGCTCACAAAAAAATGACCCAATTTGCCAATGAAGAAATGTGCTAATTTGCTAATGTGCCAATGTGCTAATTAGATAATGAAAAGAAGGATTCTTACGATAATTGTGCTGATTGGCTCCGTGGCAACTTTTGCCCAGACGACAGGTCACCTGAGTGGTAATTTTCAGCTTGATGCGCAGCTTTACAGGACGGATTCACTGATCGGGGCTCCTAAGGTGGATGAGAAACTGCTGTCGAATTCCTATGCGAATTTCCGATATGATTTCGGCAAGTTTTCTGCCGGACTGCGGTACGAAGGCTATCTGAATACATTACAGGGGATTGATCCTAAATATGATGGAGTGGGAGTGCCGTACCTGTTTGCTGATTACCAGACCGAAGACCTGGGATTCACGGTGGGGAGCTTCTATGAACAGTTCGGATCAGGTTTGCTGCTCCGCTCCTGGGAGGATAAAAATCTGGGAGTTGATAATTCCATCAATGGGGTGAGAGTTCGTTCCACCCCGATAAAAGGAATCAGGATTACAGGGCTGATCGGAAAGCAGCGGCAATATTTTTCACTCGGAAAAGGCCTGGTGAGGGCGTTTGATGGTGAAATATCTTTGAATGAGCTGATTAAATCCTGGAATGAAAAAACAACAAGGCTCACTCTTGGTGGGAGTTTTGTAAGCAAATACCAAAAAGATGAGGACCCTGTTTACAAGCTGCCGGAGAATGTGGGAGGCTGGGCACCCCGGATTCAGCTTAACCGCGGCGGATTCAGCTTGTCCGGAGAATATGCCCGTAAAGTAAACGATCCGTCGGCCGATAATAATTTTATATACAAGCCGGGCGAGGCTATGCTTCTGAACGCAAGCTATTCCGTAAACCGGTTAGGCATAAATGTAACCGCCAAGCGGGTGGATAACATGAGCTACCGAAGCGACCGTGCGGAGAACCTGAATAAGCTCCTGATAAATTACCTCCCGGCCATTTCGAAAAATCAGATCTACAGCCTGATGAATATTTATCCCTATTCTTCCCAAAGCAAAGGGGAGATGGGAATCCAGGCAGAGCTCAGTTATCAGCTGAAGCGGGGAAGCAAAATAGGGGGAAAATACGGGACACAGGTCAGCCTGAATTTTTCTGCAGCCAACTCAATCGTTAAGAATGCGATTAATGATACCACCCCGATCGGAGCCAATGGCACCCTCGGCTATTCGTCACCTTTCTTTAAGGTTGGGAAAGATGTGTATTTCAGGGACCTGAATATTGAGATCTCGCGAAAATTCTCACCGAAATTCAAGGCTATTCTGATGGGTCAGCATTTGAAATATAATCAATTGGTTATGGAGGGTAAGGGCGGTATGGTTAAGGCCAGTGTTGCGGTGGCCGATCTGACCTGGAAGCCCACGGATGAGCAGGCTCTCAGGGTTGAACTCCAGGGTCTTTGGACAAAACAGGATAAGGGAAACTGGGCGATGATCCTGGCGGAATATTCCATTTCCCCACACTGGTTTTTTGCGATAACGGATCAATGGAATTATGGTAACAGTGATGTTGGAAAACGAGTGCATTATATTTATGGGTCGATAGCCTACGTGAGAAATGCAAACAGGATTCAGTTCAGCTCTGGCAAACAGCGCGAAGGAATCCTGTGTGTTGGCGGGGTCTGTCGGAACGTTCCGGCTATGAACGGATTAACAGTTTCAATCACCAGCAGCTTCTAAAATGATAAATATTCCGCTTTTTCGTCGTCCGATCAGATGGGAGGACTTGTGGGTCCTCCCCTACGAGAACCTGTCACCCGTCACCCGTCACCCGTCACCTGTCACCCGTCACCTGTCACAATTTTTAGTCCTCCTCCTCCTCCTCCTCACCTCCTGCGATATTATCCAGGCCCCCTTTATCGAAACTGCCGACAACGGATCAACGACGACAACAAATCCGAAGAAAGTTCTCCTCTTCGACTTTACCGGTCATACCTGCAAATCATGCCCAAAGGCGCATAAAACCATTGATCAGCTGGTCGTGTTGTATGGTGACCGCATAGTTCCGATCGCTTTTCATCTGGGCTATTTTGCCAAACCTCTGACCAGCGGGAAATTTACCACTGATTTTCGCACGCCTGAAGGTACGCTCCTGGAAAAACATTTTGATTTTGTTTCATTTCCAACCGGAACGGTACAAACACTTAACTGCCTGCAGCTTCAGCCTTATGCCTCATGGTCAACTACAGCCGTGGCGAATATTACGGGCGATGCACCGGTGAAAATCGGGATCACCACGGAATATCTGGCGGGCCTGAATGCAGTTAGGGCGCAGGTAACGCTTCGTGCACTGGAACCCATTACCGGACAATTGAACCTGGCTGTTTATTTGGCGGAGGACAGTATTACCGACTGGCAAAAGGATGAGGATTTCGATCCGATGGACATTCCGGATTACCTTCACAACCATGTGTTCCGTACTTCTCTAAACGGATTGTGGGGGCAGGCTGTCGGAAATGCGGATGGTATGGTAAAGGATTATACTTTTGAAGCAGCGTTTTCGAAAATACTGAATCCGGGCTGGAAGTCGAAGAATTGTGTCATGATCGCGTTTGTTTACCGGGAGGATACCAAAGAGGTGGTGCAGGTGGAGGCGAAGGAATTTTAGTTCTTATTAAGCTGGAGAATTGTGTTGATATGAAAATTTCAATTGTTGGTTTTATTCTGATGATGGTGCTGATAACTGGTGGTTATTCGCAGGATCTGGTGCTCAAGTATAGTGATACGGTTGTAAATAATGATACTATTTATCTGACCGGGACCAAGTCGACACCGTTGATTGAGCTGAGGATTTCAGTCACTAATAACCGGACTGCTGCGGTTTCGCTAAAGCTGCGGAAAACTGAAATTAATGTGATTGAAGGTGCGGAGTGTAGTTTTTGCTGGGGTGAATGCTACATACCGTCCGTAATGGTTTCGCTGATGCAGATAGCTATCGCTCCAGGATCCACAGATGTGAATTCATTTGTGGCCGAATACCGGCCTTTTGAAATGGAGGGTACTTCCATTGTCAGGTATACTTTTTTTGATCCTTCAGATTTCTCTCTTCAACATAGTTTTACTGTGTTTTATCAGATTGGCGGTTCTGGAGTACCTGCTGAAAAGTTAGCAAATGAGCTGATAACCGTTGGACCAAATCCGGCAAATCAATCCATCCGGATATTTTTACCCTCTGAGATGAGCGGTCCACACAAGGCATCCTTAATCAATATATCCGGTCAGTTGGTTGCTGAAAAGAAACTTGCGGAAGGCCAACACGAAATTACCTGGCCTGTTGCCGGGATTCCTGCAGGATTTTATTTTTTGACCATGAAGGATGAAAAGCGGGTGGTTTCTACCCATAAGATCTGTATCAGTCATTAATCCGGACATAAGCCTTTAGCGTGCCGCACTTTTTGCCAACGCTTTCTCCACATGGACTGACCGTATAATCTCCGATGCTTGCCGGAACGATAAAGGTTTCAGCGTAGTGAACCACAAAAGGGGCGAAGGCACCGGTCGGACTCTCCACTTCCACTTCACGCCCTTCCACCAGGCAAATAACATTTACCCCGCCGTTCGTGTTATGGATAACTTTTCCGGTGAACCAGTGCCGCCGTGTTTCAATGAATTCAAGCTCATGAAGGCCTGTTTGTTCTTCGAGCCAACCATTGCCTTCAGCGATCTTTTTAACCGGGTTGACCAGATTTTTGCGCGTCCATTCGGTGGTACGATCCCATTGAATATTTTCTTTTCCGTGGTCAATATTTATAGGACGGGGTTTTCCATCCATTCCGAGGC